>JAAXHB010000020.1:10058-17664 GCA_012271125.1 Actinomycetota bacterium
CCCCCGCCGGTGGTTGATTGGGGGCCGCCGACTGCCCAGCCGGCGTCGGCAATGTCGGCGAGGATGAGACCGTCGGCGAGATCGGGGATGAGTGCTACGGCGGCTTCGTCGGCGTCGAGGGTGACCCGCACCGCGCCCGAGCCGTCGGTAGCTATGGCGATTTCGATGAGGGTGTTGATGCGACAGCCGCTGAGCAGCAGGCAGGTCAAGGCCGCAGCTGCGATTATGAGTAGTCGCTTCATGGCTGGCAGGCGGCTCAGCAAGGTCATGGCTGAAGCCTGACTAGGTCTGGCTGGTGTCTGATTCTGTTGCGCCCGACGGGTCTGGGTCTGCTGATGCACCGACTAGGTCTATGTCTTTGGGATCAATTTTGGTGATGTCGACGTCGTTGATATTTGAATTTGGGATATTTGAGCTGGGGGCGGAGTCGCTGCCGCCGGCGTCGTCGTTTAAATCACCGGTTAAGTCGCCGGATAAGTCACCAGTGTTGAGGTCGACACCTTCGAGATCGGGCGGGTCGAAACCTTCGATGGAGCGGAACACGATTGCCTTCTCGCCGGGTTCGGTTGGGTCGTCCTCGACGTCGACGATGATGATCTCGCCGGCTCGGAACTCCTTGTAGAGGAGGCGCTCAGAGAGGGGGTCTTCGACGAGGCGCTGGATGGCACGGCGCAGCGGGCGAGCGCCGAGGGTGGGGTCATAGCCGGTGGAGGCGAGGTGATCCTTGGCGGCGTCGGTGAGCTCGAAGCCCATGCCCTGGCCACGAATCTGATCGGCAGTGCGGGCAATCATGAGGTCGACAATGATGCGGACCTCTTCGCGGGTGAGCTCGTGGAAGACGATGACGTCGTCGATGCGGTTCAAGAACTCGGGACGGAAGTGCGCTTTGAGCGCCTCCTGGACTTTGGATTTCATGCGCTCGTAGGTGACTTTTTCATCGCCTTTGGTGAAGCCGAGGTTGGCTTTTCGAAGGTCAGCGGTGCCGAGGTTGGACGTCATTATGAGCACGGTGTTGCGGAAGTCGACGGTGCGGCCTTGGCTGTCGGTGAGGCGGCCTTCTTCGAGGATTTGCAGCAGCGTGTTGAAGACATCGGAGTGGGCTTTTTCAACTTCGTCGAAGAGCACGACCGAGAACGGCTTGCGGCGGACTTGTTCGGTGAGCTGGCCACCTTCGTCATAGCCGATGTAGCCCGGCGGGGAGCCAATGAGTCGGCTGACGGTGTGTTTTTGCATGAACTCCGACATGTCGAGGCTGATGAGAGCTTGTTCGTCGCCGAAAAGGAACTCAGCGAGGGTTTTGGCGAGTTCGGTTTTGCCGACACCGGAGGGTCCGAGGAATATGAACGATCCGCTGGGGCGTTTCGGGTCTTTGAGACCGGCTCGGGTGCGGCGGATTGCTTGGGAGATGGCGGCGATGGCGTCGGATTGGCCGATGACTCGCTTGTGGAGTTCGTCTTCCATGTGTAGCAGGCGCTGGGTTTCTTCTTCGGTGAGTTTGTAGACGGGGATGCCGGTCCATAGCGATAGGACTTCGGCGATGGCTTCTTCGTCTACCTCGTCGAACAGGTCGATGCCGGCGGCTTTGGCTTCAGATTCCATGGCTTCGCGCTTTTCGGTGAGTTCTTTTTCTTGGTCTCGTAGTTCGGCGGCGGCTTCGTAGTCCTGGTCGTCGACAGCTTTTTGTTTGCGGGCGAGCACTGAGGAAAGTTCGGTTTCGAGCTCACGGAACTCCGGCGGAGTTGCCATTCTTTTAATGCGTAGGCGTGAGCCGGCTTCATCTATCAGGTCGATTGCCTTGTCAGGCAGGTGGCGGTCGGAGATGTAGCGGTCGGCGAGGTTGGCAGCGGCGACGATGGCTTGATCTGTGATCGTGACCCGATGGTGGGCTTCGTAGCGGTCGCGCAGGCCTTTGAGGATTTCGATGGTGTGGGGGACGTCGGGCTCGTTGACCTCGACTTTTTGGAAGCGACGCTCAAGGGCCGCGTCTTTTTCGAAGTAGCGGCGGTATTCGTCGAGGGTGGTTGCGCCGATGGTTTGCAGCTCGCCGCGTGCCAGCATCGGCTTGAGGATCGAAGCTGCGTCGATGGCACCTTCGGCGGCACCGGCACCGACGAGGGTGTGGATTTCGTCGATGAACAAGACGATGTCACCGCGTTGGCGGATTTCTTTGAGGACTTTTTTGAGGCGCTCTTCGAAGTCGCCACGGAAGCGGCTACCGGCGACGAGGGCACCGAGATCGAGGGTGTAGACCTGACGTTTTGCCAAAGTGTCGGGAACGGTGTCTTCGGCGATGGACTGAGCGAGACCTTCAACGATGGCGGTTTTACCGACGCCGGGCTCGCCGACGAGCACGGGATTGTTTTTGGTGCGGCGGCTGAGGATTTGCATGACCCGCTCGAACTCGGTGGAACGACCAATGACGGGATCGAGGGCACGGTCTTTGGCGAGCTGGGTGAGGTTGCGTCCGAACTGGTCGAGAACTTGGGAGCCGGTTGAGTCATCAGAGCGTCCGCCGGTGCCAGCTTTTTCACGTCCGCCTTCGCCTTGGAAAGCCGAGAGTTGCTGGATTACCTGTTCCCGTACTCGAGCTAATTCGGCACCGAGCTTGACTAAGACTTGAGCGGCGACGCCTTCGCCTTCCCTGAGTAGCCCTAGCAGGATGTGCTCGGTGCCAATGTAGTTGTGGCCGAGCTGTAGGGCTTCTCGCAGGCTCAGCTCGAGGACTTTTTTGGCACGCGGGGTGAACGGAATATGACCTGACGGCGGGTTGCTGCCCTCGCCGATGATGTCTTCGACCTGGCCTCGCACCAGCTCGAGGCTGATGCCCATCGATTCGAGCGACTTAGCGGCGACGCCTTCGCCTTCGTGGATCAGCCCTAAAAGGATGTGCTCGGTGCCTATATAGGTGTGGCTGAGCTCTCGTGCCTCTTCTTGGGCGAGCACGACCACTCGGCGAGCTCTGTCTGTGAACCGTTCAAACATATTTCCTCTCGGAAGTGTAACCCTGTGCTGTGGTAGCCAAGCGCAGCAGAGAACCGTAGGTGACAACTAACCTCACGCCGTGAACATTCTTGGGAATATGTTTTGTTTGCGGGTTGTTTGCGGGCAGGTGCGTTGATTCATTTGATGGTAATGATATGAATAGTGCTGAAATAACTGGCTCTGATGTTCCGCTGCTGGAGTGTCTGCCTGCCGATTTGGAGAGGGTGGATGCTGAATTGCATAGCAGCGTTGAAGCCACCGACGCTTTTGTCACCGACTTAGCACAGCATTTGATTTCTGCTGGCGGCAAACGAGTGCGGCCAGGCTTTGCCATCGCTGCTTCTTTAGTATGCGACAACGCCGGCGGCCCGGCTCGATTCGAAGCAATCCGCGGCGGAGCATCTGTTGAGCTGGTTCATCTGGGTTCGCTTTATCACGACGACGTCATGGACGGCGCAACGACTCGCCGCTCGGTTCCCAGCGTCAACGCCCAGTGGGGCAACCTGCGAGCGATCCTTGCCGGCGACTACTTGCTCGGACGAGCCTCTGAGATCGCAGCGTCTTTGGGGTCTGAAGTGGCGGCTTTGCTGGCGCGCACGATCACGCAGCTGTGTGAGGGTCAAATTGTGGAACTTGAAGCTGCCAACGACTTGGGACGCTCGCCGGAGCGTTACTTCGCAGCGATTGAGGGCAAGACCGCGGCTCTTTTGGCGACGTCTTGTCGGATAGGGGCTGTGGTTGCGGAGCTGCCCTCTGACGTAGTCGATTCGCTGGAGTCATTTGGGCATGCCTACGGGATGGCGTTTCAAATCGTCGACGACATCCTCGATCTGGTCTCAACCGAAACCCAGCTGGGCAAACCAGCCGGCAATGACTTGCTCGAAGGCAACTACACCCTGCCGGTCATCCGTGCGCTTGCTAGCTCCGACGAACTGCGTGGGCTGCTTAGTGCTGAGCTGACACCGACAGCTCTTGAGCAGGCTCGTGAAATTGTGGCTTCGAGCGGTGGGTTGGCACAAGCCCAAGCCGAGGCTCGCTCTTGGACAGCCAAAGCCGACGATGCTTTAGCCAGCCTCGACGCCACGCCTGCCGTCAACTTCCTGCGCACCGGCACTACGCACCTGCTCGCCCGCCTAAACCAGACTGCGTGAGTTGGCTCTAGCTGCGGGGCTTAGTCAAAGCTTTGTCGGGGCTTTGTGCGATTTTTGAAACCAAGCCGCTTAACGCTCGGCCCTCCCTTCACAGGCCCAGTGTTTCTCGCTACGGCTCGATCGTTTCAAAAGCTCGCACAAACCCCCTCCTGTCTGCAGGAGTCGTTACTGGTTGCGGGTGTAGACGATTCGGAGGCCATGGAGGGTTAGGAACGGCTCGACATGGTCGATGGTCGTGGCGAGGGGGGCGATTAGGTGAGCGAGGCCACCGGTAGCTATGACTGTCGCTTCGCCTATTTCTTTAAGGAATCGGGCATTCATGCCGTCGACCATTGCTGCGAATCCATATAGAGCGCCGGACTGAATGGACTCTGTGGTGGTCTTGCCGATGACATTGCGAGGCTCTACCAAAGGCACCGCACCAAGAGCGGCAGCACGTCCAAAGAGTGCTTGGAGACTGACTTCGATTCCTGGAGCTATTGCTCCGCCGAGGAAGGCACCGTCGTCGGAGATGACATCAAAGTTGTTGCCAGTGCCGAAATCAACGACAACTGTCGGCCCGCCATACAGCTCATAAGCAGCCACGGAGTTCGCTATGCGATCTGCACCGACTTCTTTCGGGTTGGAGTAGTTGATGGGCATGCCGGTTCGCACGCCAGGCTCAATAACGATTGGCTCAAATCCCAGACGTTGAGCCACCATCGTGCGCAACTGCAACAGCAGGCTCGGCACGCCAGAACAGATTGACACGCCAGTGATGTCAGCGAAGCTCAGACCAGCCATATGAAGCACAGAGCCCAGTTCCACGCTTAGCTCATCCGGCGTGCGGTCCACCACAGTCGACAAACGCCAATGATCAACAAGACCTACAGAAGCACCGCTGCCTTGCGTTGAGTTCAGGTCATAGACACCGAGAACCGTCTGCGTGTTGCCGACATCAATCGCAAGCAGCACCCGCTCAGGCTAAAGCGGCAGAGTGACACCAATGTTGTCGATGAGGCGGGCGGTGCCGAAGCGAGCGGCGATGAGTAAACGGACTTCGCCAGAGAGGACGTCTGGGGTGGCGGTGATGTCGTCGGCGGGGACAGCAGCGGCATATTCCAGTTGAGCAAGAGGTTCGGTTTGGGCTTTGGCTGCCATTGCTTGTTCTACGGCAGTGCGGGTTGTTTCGCCGGAATCGATGAGGGCTTTGCCGGCGAGTAGTGCCTTGTGCAGGGCAGGAGCTTGGGAGCGTTCGTCGTCGGTTAGGTAGGCGTTTCGGCTTGACATTGCTAGTCCGTCTGGTTCACGCACTACTGCGCAGCCAATGACGTTTATATCGACATCTGCCAAATTGTTGGCAAGTTGGCCGACGATGGCGAGTTGCTGATAATCCTTTTCGCCGAAGTAGGCACGACAATCACCGACGATTTCAAACAGCCTTGCGACGACAGTGGCGACGCCATCAAAATGACCTGCACGAGAGGCACCACATAGCACTGAGCCAAGTCGTCCTGTGTCGATTAGTTCCGGTGGGGTTGGGAACATGTCAGCGGCGGTTGGGGTGAATACGACATCGACTCCGGCGGTTTCGCAGATGGCTAGATCTTTGTTTAGGTCGCGGGGGTAGGCATCAAAGTCTTCGCCTGGGTTGAACTGCAAGGCGTTTACATAGATCGATACGACTACGTAATCGCAGTCTTTTCGTGCTGCGTCTATTAGTGAGAGGTGGCCTTGGTGTAGGGCACCCATCGTCGGCACAAACCCAACACGAAAAGTTTTACAACCGCCGCTATGACCGTTACTCCGATCATCGTTACGGCGGCGGGAAGGGGAGGGAGAACCAGAAGGGAGACCAGGCTCATCGACACGGTGGGAAGAGGAGGAAGTGCCGGTGGGGGGGGAAGGGGAAGAAGTATCAAGAGTGTGGGTGGAGGGGATGTCCGGACGGAGGCGGGAGGGAGTATCAGAAGGGGAATCAGTCTCACCGGGAAGGAGGTGGGTGGTTAGCTCGGAGGGGGAAGAGATTTGGATCAGCTTGGCTACCCCGGGAGTGACTGTTGCTCGGCAGCGAGGGTGGTGAGGTCGGTGAGGGGGATGATGCCGTTGGCAGTGGCTGGGTCATAGCCATCGGGCAAAAGGTCGGCGGCGACATCGGCGAGCGGCACGAGCACGAAGTCACGCTCATACATGCGCGGATGCGGGACTTCTAGATCGGACTCGTTGACTGTGACGCCATCGACCCATAAGAGGTCGGCGTCGAGGGTGCGAGGACCCCAATGTTCGATGCGTTGGCGTTTGGCTTTGATTTCACAGGCTTGACATGCTTCGAGTAGCTCACGGGCGGTCAGGGTCGTTTGGAGTTTGACGACCATGTTGAGGTATGGGCCTTGCTCTGGTCCGCCGACGGGTTTTGTTTCATATACGTGTGAGAGCGCTACGACGTCGGGCAGGTCGGCGATGGCGGCTTTGAGGTAGCCGGCCCTGTCGCCAAGGTTGGAGCCGAGGGCGATAAGTGCTCGTCGTGTTTCTGGCATAGGTGTCGTCGCCGAAGTTGTCATCATCAATAGTCTTCGTCGATGATGTCGTTGTCGTCGTGAATGTCGTCGGCGTGAATATCGTCGTCGCTGATGTCGTCGTTATAAACGTCGTCGTTAGTTAGGAGGTGGGAGGGTCTAGTTGTTCGACCATGCCGATCAGGGCTCGTCCTGGGGGGCCGAGTTCACGTTCGAGTAGGCGTTCGGTGAGGGTGATTGCTTCGGGGCCGTCGGGCACTAGGCCGGACCAGCGGATGTAGGCGCCGACGAGGCCGCAGACTTTGTCGTTGATTGCCTCTTGGTGCATGAGGATTTGGCTGGTTGCGAGGCGTTCGTGGAGGGTGCGCAGGATGTGCTCGATGTGGTCGGGGCCGTCTTCTGCGCCGGAGAAGGGCAGGTGGAGGTATTCGATTTCGTGTTCGTCGTAGTCGCGCAGGTTGTAGGGGGCGGCGGTCAGGCTGACTATCAGGTCGATTCCGCTGCGGAGAATCCAGATGATTTCTTCGGTGCGGCGCACTCGGCGGTGGGCGGTGCCGTATCCGCCGGGGCGTTCGCAGATGGCGAGGCGTTCTGAGATGACCCAGCGGAAGGTGCGGGGCTTGATGCCCTCAGACCATTTGACGGGCGACTGTTCTTCCAAGGGGTCTAAGGCTAGGGTTGCCTGCGGAGTGCTGGGGGTTCGATGCGCAGGACTCCTTTGGTGCGGGTAACCCGATAGCCGCCTGTGATCTCGGTTGCCTTGTGGACGCCGTGAACGACGTCTAGGACACGGTCGATGCAGGCTGTTGTGGGGGGGGTTGGGTTGGCTGTCATGGGGGTGGTTGCATTGGTAAGCCACTGGCGGAGTGCTTCGGTTGCTACGGCGACGGGGGCGGCGGCAAGTTCCTTCACGTTGGTTGGGTCTAGGGCGGCGGCTTGGGCGGCTATGACTGCCTGGGCGTCGCGCATATGGTCGCC
>JAAXHB010000021.1 GCA_012271125.1 Actinomycetota bacterium
GCCAAGCTCTACTACCTGCGCGACCGCATCGGCAAGGCAGCGAAAATCAAAGAAAAGCGCTCAATGTGAGCCAGTCCCGACGTGCTCGTGGTGAGTGGGGCGAGCGTCGGGCTGAAAAGTGGTATACCGATGCCGGCTATGAGGTTCTCGACCGCAACTGGCGCACCCGAGCTGGCGAGCTCGACCTTGTGCTCGCCCGCAATGACGAGATCATCTTCTGCGAGGTCAAGGCCCGAGCCAGCGACCATTTCGGCACCGCTTCAGAGGCGGTCAACTACAAAAAACAGCGCCGCATACGCTCTCTCGCAGCTGAGTGGCTAAACAATCATGACATCCACGGCCGCGTGCGTTTCGATGTCGCTGCTGTGACTGGTACGCAGGTGCAAATAATTGAGGCCGCCTTTTAAGCAAACACCGCCCATGCCAACAACACAACGACGACAACTAATCCAGCGATCACATATAGATAGTCGGATCGACGACGACCCCGATGATTTGGTGGTTGGCGAGTCGGATCAAATCCCATCGTCATATTCTTGCTTGCTCTGGCTTGCCCTCGCAGTCGTCATCGTTGGTTGCGCTACCGTCATGGTTCCCGAAGTCCCCGTCTCCGCCGACGGCACCCAAGACCCTGTCCTGGTTCAAGGTCGTGATGTCTATGCCAAACGCTGCGCCAATTGTCACCGACATGACGGCACCGGCAGCCGCGGCCCACGAGTCACCGGTGAGCTAATGATCGAGACCTACCCGGCAATCGCTGCCCAGGTCGACATCGTCGCCAATGGCAAGGCACTCATGCCGGCCTTCGCAGATGCCTTGACTCAAGCTGAAATTGAAGCCGTCACCCGCTTCACCCGCGAAGTTCTCTAGCACAATTTGACATATAACCACACTACGATTGGATCAAATACAATTAGACCTAAATACGATTAGACCCAAATACAATTAGACACTGTCATATAGTTCTGATATATTTCAACTAACTGAATAAGCGTCTCGCCGCTAGACGCAAACCCTGCGGCCTCCAAATGCGCTCCATCTTCGCGGGCGCTCAATCTCAAGGAGGCTGCTCATGATTGCCACAATTCATTCCGCAACCCTTTACGGGGTCTGGGGACACCCAGTTTCAGTTGAAGTCCATGTGTCCAACGGCTTACCCACATTCACAGTGGTCGGCCACCCCGACACATCCTGTAAGGAGGCACGAGACCGAGTCCGTGCCGCGCTGCTCTCTTCGGAGCTTGAATGGCCGATGCAACGCATCACTGTCAACCTTGCTCCCTCAGATGTTCCCAAAGCCGGTGCCGGGCTAGACCTTTCCATCGCTCTAGGTCTGCTCGTCGCTTCAGGGCAGCTCACCCCCGAGTCGCTCAAGGGCATCGGCGCAATCGGCGAACTCGGACTTGATGGGTCGGTACGTGCCGTTCAGGGTGCGCTGCCGCTGATCGACGCCATCGACGCCCGTGAAATAGTCGTCCCCGCCGACGACTACTCCGTGGCAGATCTCGTCAAGGGCAGTCGAGCCCGCCCGGTTCGCACCTTACGTGAGGTGTATGACGTCTTGTCCGGCACCAGCGCCTGGCCTGACCCTCCGCCGGTTCCTGTCTCAGGCGGTGCCATCGCTCATCCAGACCTAGCCGAAGTCTCAGGCCAGCCATTTGCCCGTTGGGCAATCGAAGTCGCCGCAGCCGGTGGTCACCATATGTTGCTCGTCGGCCCTCCCGGTGCCGGCAAAACCATGCTGGCACGCCGAGTCGTTGGCTTGCTGCCGGAGTTGTCATCTGATGCTGCTTTGGAGGTCACCCGAGTTCATTCCGCCGCCGGCCTAGGGCTGCCACCAGGTGGCCTTGTGACCCGTGCGCCGATGCGCTCACCACATCATTCGGCTTCTATGGCAGCAATCGTCGGCGGCACCTCTCGCATGCGCCCAGGCGAGGTCAGCTGCGCCACCGAAGGCGTGCTTTTCTTAGACGAGCTTGGTGAGTTCGCTCCCTCGGTGCTTGACGCCATGCGCCAACCTCTCGAGGAAGGCGTCGTTCGGGTCGCACGTGCCAACGGCACCATCGAACACCCCGCCAGATTTTTGCTGGTAGCGGCGATGAATCCGTGCCCTTGCGGCGCCGGCGGTGGCGCGGGTTGTCGCTGCGCACCCCATGCCGTGGCGCGCTATCAGCGCCGCCTCTCTGGGCCTTTCGTTGACCGCCTTGATCTGGTTGTTCATGTAGATCGCCCCGACCCCGCGGATTTAATCAGCGTCGCGTCAGGTGAGTCATCTGTAGAGGTTGCCGAACGCGTGTCAAAGGTGCGTTCACTCGCCAACTCACGCGGCGTGAACAGCAACTCCGACCTCTCCGACGCCGATCTCGAAAAGCATGCGCCACTGTCAAGCAAGGCACGAGACGTCTTGCGCCAAGCCCTAGTAGATGGACGCCTCAGCGCCCGAGGCTTGCGTCGAGTCCGTGCCGTGGCTCGAACTATTCGTGACTTGGACGACGCCGGCACGCAAATCCGTACCGAAGACGCCCTCGCAGCTCTTTCTCTGCGCTCCCGCCCAACCCGCTTAGCCGCATAGGAGTTGCCGAATGACCCCTGCCATGCCTTTCGGCAAACCCGACTCGCGCATCCACGCTGCAGCTCTAGCCGACTTACCCAACATAAGCGCGGCGCGCTTATCAAGGCTGCTCGCCGGCAGTGATCCAGTCACTGTTTGGCAGCGTGTCAAAGAGGGCCAGTTCTCCGAGGAAATGGCTGACCCTGAAACCCGTTCTGCCTGGATTCGCTACGTCAACGATGTCAGCCTTGAAACAGTCGCCGAGTCACTCAAAGCCAACAACGTCTTTGTTCATCTAGACACCGACGACGATTTCCCCGAGCGACTGCGCGACGACATCGACCCACTCCCTGTGTTGTTTCGAAAAGGACGACCCCTAGAAGCTTCGCCGGTTGCGCCTGTAATAACCGACGACGACACTCTGGAGCTCACACCGGCAATCACACCGTCGGTAATCACACCATCGGTAACAATCGTCGGCACCAGACGTTGCTCACCCACCGGTCGCTCCTTTGCCTTTGAGCTAGGCGCAGAGCTTGCCCAAGCCGGAGTTCGAGTTGTCTCAGGACTTGCACTTGGTATAGACGGTGCCGCCCACCGTGGTGCCCTCAGCGGTAATGAAAATGCCGAATTCGCGAACGTCGTCGGTGTTGTCGGCAGTGGTCTCGACTTCATATACCCCAGAGCTAATACCGATCTTTGGAACGCTGTCGCCGAGCGTGGCACCCTGCTCAGCGAAGCCCCCATGGGTGGCCGAGCCTTGGCATGGAGGTTTCCTGCCCGCAACCGCATCCTTGCTGCGCTCGCAGATGTGGTCGTGGTCGTGGAGTCCAAAAAAGGCGGCGGCTCAATGCACACCGTTACCGAAGCCATGCGTCGCGGCGTCAATGTCATGGCAGTCCCCGGCTCGGTTCGAAACGCTGCCGCCGAAGGCACCAACCTGCTTGTCAGCGAAGGCTGCGCACCGGTATGTTGCATTGACGATGTGTTCGTAGCACTGGGACTTGTTAACGAACCCCGTATCCGCAGTGCTGCCGCCAAGGCACGTCAACCCAAGAAAGGACTCACCGGTCGCATCCTTGATGAGGTCGACGACAACGGTGCCACTGTCGATCAGCTGGTGCTGCGCCTTGACACCTCAACTGCCAAAGTCCTGGCAGGGATCGGAGAACTAGAGGCTCAGGGAGACGTCAGCCTTGTTGACGGCAAAGTCACACGCGTGAACTAGCCATCACCACCTGTCGACCATCGCCTCCTATTAGGCGCGGGGGTGGCTTTTGCGATGCACCTCACGCAGACGTTCCTTGCTTACGTGTGTGTAAATCTGCGTGGAGTTCAAGTTGACATGCCCCAGCAGTTCCTGCACCGCCCGCACATCTGCGCCACCGTCTAATAGATGAGTGGCAAAGGTATGACGCAAGGCATGTGGATGGGTAGGCGAGACGCTGTGCTTGTCGATGATGCGATTGACGTCTCTGCGTCCAAGCCGATTGTTGGCAAGGTTGTAGAACAGCGCCTCAGAGTCCTCGCCCTCGAGCTCGTGTCGTTCCTTTAACCAGGCTTTCAATGCCTCAATCGAAGGTTCGCTCAGCGGTGCCAGTCGTGGCCTAGACCCCTTGCCCATTACCTGAACTACGCCCTCTTCAAGGTCAAGGTCTGCCACATTTAGCGCACAAAGTTCGCTCACCCGCAAACCACTGCCGTATAGAACCTCGATAATTGCACAATCGCGCCAAAAAAGCGGCACTTCTAGTTCCTCACGCTTGCTTGTATCCCCGCCACCCCGTCCGCCTTTGCGTCCAGCCCGACCCTCGTCACCGCTGCCGCCTTGCTTGCCGGTCTCCTGCTTGCCTGCCCCTTGTTGCCGGCCATGCCCTTCGCCAGGTTGCTTCAACCCCTCTGGCTGTTTCAACAAAGCATTGAGCTCAAACTCCTTCAACACAGCCGGCAGTTTCCCGGTGATCTTCGGGGTGTGAATGCCAAGCGTTGGATTAGCGGTGACGTATTCATTTCTCAGTGCCCATTTGAAATAACGCCGCAGCGCCGCCACCTTGACCGCGATGGTGCTAGGCGCATATCCCTCGGCCACCAAGAACCGCACATAACCACGGATATTTTCACGCTGCACTTCGGCCGGATCAGAAAATCCAACCCACTCCATAAACAATTTCAGAACGGCGTCGTAGGTCTCACGAGTGGTGTCGGCAAGGCGTCCCAAGGCCCCTCCGAACTCCTCCAACCGCCACTCCTTCATAGATAAAACCCTAGGCAACTGCGATGCCAAGAATGTGTGACATCCGTCAGCGGCAAGTTGGGTTGGCGGAGGAGATAAGGGTCAGGCGAGTTGGGCTGGCAGGGTTGAATGCGCGCAACCGCGTTTAGCGTGAGCACATTCAAGCCTGATAAAGGCCAACTCGCCAAAGCAACGATTTAATAAAACACGCGAGGTCGGTAATGTTGGATAGTGAGAGAGGACCGGCGGATGCTGGGCTGGAGTCTCGCAGCGCTGGGAATGCTGAGCGTATCCACCGACGCATTGTGGGTCAGACTTTCAGAAACCGACGGAATCACAGCAGCCTTCTTGGTAGCACTGTTCGCATTGCCAGTTAACACAACCCTGAGCCGCTGGTTCGACCACGTATCACCGCTTGAGTCGCTGCGCAAACACACAAAGCCACTGATTTTGGTCGGCTCGCTAGGCACGATCAGCCAGATTTCCTTCATCGGTGCAATCACCCAGTCGCATGTAGCAAACGTCGTCGCCATTGTTTCGGCAACGCCTCTAATCGCTGCCGCCGTGGCACGACTCGCCCTACGGGAACCAATCTCACGCCGAGTTGTAACCGCCATTTTCATCACAATCACCGGCGTCGGCCTGATCGTGTCCAGCTCGATCGGCTCACCCAACCTGCGAGGCGACCTGCTCGCGCTGCTTGCCATCACATGTTTCGCCATCGGCATGAACATCTGGCGTCATCATCCAGAAATGAGCCGATTCGCAGGCCTGACCATAAGCGTCACGCTTGTGGTAATCGTCACCGCCCCTTTCGCCAGCCCCTTCAGCCTCGACGCCAAAGGCTTCATCGCCATCGCCGTTATGGGCTTCTTCTTCAACCCGCTGGGCCGTCTCGCCCACAGCAGCGCCCCTCGTTTCGCCCCGGTGTCTGAGGTGGCGCTGTTTACGCCTATAGAGACATTGGGCGGTGTTCTGTGGGCAGTGCTGTTTTTGAACGAAACGCCAACGGCGACAGTTATCGCCGGCGGACTAGTCGTGATCGCCGGGCTTGTCTATGGCACATTGGCAACACTGCGCGGCTCACCCACCGACTCCACCGCCGCACCCCCCTTATAACCCTCGCGTACCCTTTAAACATGTCTGAATCGGATGACGTTCGTGACAGCCTCCCCGACGATCTCAATCCCAGCGTCTATGTAGGCCCGTACCTGTTTCCCAACAACAGCCGACGCCGAATCCCCGGTTTCATTTATATAGGTATCGGCATCGTCGCCATTGTCGCCTACTTCGTTGCCGGCACCGACGCTGTTCTGATCAACACCGGTTTCATCGGTGCGGGCATCGTGTTGATCGTCTTTGGTGCCTATCACCTTCAAGCTGGCTGGGATCTTGCTGTTGACGAAACAGACGCTCTCGCTGCCGCCACTAAAGAAGTTGCTTTTCCGGTCGGTCATGCTTCGGCGCAGCTTGCTTGGCGTGGTTTGCGCAGCCGCCCAACATGGCGCATTCTGCTTTACTCCAACGAAGCCCCGCCGAGCCAACGTGGTCTCGTTCTTGTCGACGGCGTCAACGCTGCCATCGTCGAGCACTTTGTAGAAGAAAACCCCGAAGACTGGGCAAACTACTCTTAAAGCGTGTTTGATGGGAATTGGCGGGCGGCGGTTGATAGGGGCTTGACCCCGATCGGCGCTGCTTTGCGTCGCACCGGCATTTCAGCCGACATGGTGACTATCACCGGCATTTTGATGGCGATTGTCGCTGCTGTCATGATCGCCACTGGAAACCTGAGGGTTGGTTTTTTGTTCCTTGTGCTTACCGGCATCCCCGATGCCCTTGATGGTGCTGTAGCCAAAGCATCCGGTGACAGCTCCGATAGGGGAGCGTTCCTTGACTCCGTCTCAGATCGTGTCAGCGACGCCTTGTTGTTCGGCAGCCTCGTCTGGCATTTCGCCGCCACCGACGAACCCGAACATGTGGTGATCTTGCCCGTTGCGGTGATGGGCCTCGCCATGCTTGTTTCATATCAGCGTGCCAAAGCCGAACTTCTGGGCTGGGACGCCAAGGGCGGCATCATGGAACGAGCTGAGCGTTTCATTGTGCTTGGCTTCGGGTTGCTCTTCTCGGAGTTCTTGATCATCACGCTTTGGATCATGGTCGCGCTCACAGCTGTTACCGCCATTCAGCGTTTTTTCAAGATTTGGCGTCAAGCCTCCAAGGGTCGCCCAGCTAGCACTCACCGGTCACGCACTCCCGAGCGTCGAGCTGAGCGTCCTCGTCGTTGGCGCATTCAGCGACACTCCGAATCTTCTCGACTCTCAGCGGACTAGACACATCCGACGATGGCGTCGGTCAACGCATATCGCCTTGGCGCAGCCTTTGCTCGCCACGCACCTCAAAGCGTTCAACGAGTCGCAGCTAGCACTGGTGGATTTGCTGCTGCGCTCAGCAATCGTCAACGCCGTCTCCTGGTGAGACGCAACCTCGAGCGAGCCACCGGTCGCAAACTCACCCAAGTCGAATCAGTTAAGGGAGTCGCAGCCACCTTTGACTATTACGCCCGCTATTTCCTTGAGAGTTTTCAGCTTCCGACAGTCTCTACCCAAGAACTAGACGATGGTTTCGCATATGAAGGCGTCGACAACATTGAGCGTGCTGTTCGTTCTGGCATCGGCCCGATCCTGGTAATGCCACACCTCGGCACCTGGGAATGGGCGGCATGGTGGCTCGCGCAAGTGCCGAAAATGAACGTCACCGCTGTGGTTGAGCCACTTGAGCCGCCTGAAGTTTTTGAATGGTTCCTGAGCCTTCGCAACTCCCTAGGTATGGAGATCATTGCGATGGGGCCCGATGCTGGTGGGCAGCTTGCCGCCGCAATTAATAAGGGCAATGTCATCTGCTTGCTCAGCGACCGAGACATTGCCGGCAACGGCATCATCGTCGACTTCTTTGGTGAACGCACACGTTTGCCCGCAGGTCCGGCAATGCTCGCTTTGCGCACCGGCGCGCCGTTAATCCCCGCTGCTGTCTATTGGGGCAATCCCAACAACAATGATGGCTTCGATGCTGCGAGCATCGAAGCTGCTGCCAACAAAGTCGGTCGCCATGCCCGCGGCCGATCCCAAGTCGGTCGCCATGCCATAGCGATGCCGCCACTTGACACCAGCCGTCAAGGCAATATTCGAGCCGATGTTGAACGGGTCACACAGGACTACGCACACGCCCTCGAGCAACTCATTGCCAAAGCTCCAACCCAGTGGCATCTCATGTCACCCAACTGGCCAAGCGACTATGAAGCCCTGGGCATGCCAATCCCGCCTGAACTTCAAACCCTCTAACCCTCACCCCCTCACCCCCGTCTTCCTAGGCTGAACAAATGCGGATCGGTCTTGTTTGCCCCTACAGCCTGACCATCCCAGGCGGCGTCCAAACCCAAGTCCTCGGCCTTGCCCGCGCCTTAAGACTCAAGGGCTACGCCACCCGTGTTCTCGCACCCTGTGACGGCCCGCCGCCCGATGCCGGCGTCACCCCGCTAGGCAACAGCCTCCCAGCAAGCGCTAACGGCTCCATCGCACCCATCGCGCCCGACCCGTCCTGTCAGCTGCGCGCAATTCGTGCCATGCGTGACGAAGCCTTTGACGTGATCCACCTTCACGAGCCACTAGCCCCCGGCCCCACAATGACCGCGCTGCTAACTCGTCCCGCTCCGCTACTTGGTACCTTCCACGCCGCCGGCAGCTCGCTTGCCTATGACCTATTGCCGCGAGCTACAAAGTTCCTTGCCTCACGCCTCGATTATCGAACCGCCGTTTCCGCCGACGCTAGAGAGCTCGCTTTCAATGCCTTTGGCGGCGACTACGACTTGTTGTTTAACGGCGTTGAGCTAGCTAGCTACCAGCACCCAGAGCCCACTCCAACAACCGGTCCAACAGTGCTTTTTGTCGGTCGTCACGAAGAGCGCAAGGGCTTGGCAGTACTTATTGATGCCATCTTGAACGCTCCCGATCCCACTAGCTCAACCTTTACCCAATCCCCGTTCACCCAATCCTCGTTCGCCCAATCCTCATTAACCCAATCCTCATTAACACTGTGGATCGCAGGCGAAGGTCCCGAAACCGAAGCACTAAAAGCCAAATCCACTTACCTTTCAACCATAAATAGCCCAACCATTGAATGGCTCGGCACCATCTCAGGCGAAGAAAAAATCGCTCGCATGAAAGGTGCCGACGTCTGCTGCGTCCCGTCACTGCACGGTGAATCCTTCGGCGTGGTGCTGCTTGAAGCAATGGCAGCCGGCACCGCGGTAGTTGCAAGCGACATTGCCGGCTACCGCAATGTCGCCACGAATAAAGAAAACGCCCTGCTCGTGCCCCCCGGCGACGCCACTGCCCTTGCAGTTGCCTTACAAAAAACCCTCACCGACACCGCCTTGAGAAAACGTCTCATCACCGCAGGCCACAAGCGTGCCGAAGAGTTTTCCATGGATGCCCTCGCAGAGGAGTACCTCGGCAGATACGAACAAATCTCCGGGCCCACTCGAAACCTCCAGTGTTAGCAGCGCCCAACGTCACAACCAAACCCTTACTAGTCAAATAACTAGCCTTAGGGCGTGGCAACAAGAATTCGACGCCCAAGGCCGTCTTTAATTGCTGCGGGCCCGTCCATATTCGCCGCCGCCGCTGTCGGAGTAGCCGCTTACCTGCTCGGCACTCCATTACCTGTAGCCGTCGCTGTCGCAGCAGTTGTCGCCGTGCTAACAACGATCTGGGTAGTGCGCCGCTCGCCCCGCTCAGCACTTAAGGCAATCGGTGCCAAGCCACTAAAAATCGACCCCACCGCAAGCGACCCCAGCACCAACAAGTCCAGCGCAAGTGAACTCAGCATCATCAATCTCGTCGAAGGCCTCTGCACCACCCACGGCATGAAAGAACCCCAGCTGCACATCGTTGAATCCGACGCCGTCAACGTCGCAAGCGTCGGATTGCGCCGCCGCAAAGCCCATCTTGCCTACACCCGAGGCGCTCTCAACACCCTCAACCGCCTCGAGCTCGAAGCCGTCACCACCCGCCAACTATGCGAAATCCGCCGCGGCCAAAAAGCCGCCACCGTGCTCGCCGCCGTGGCACGCATCCCCGGTGCCGGCCTCATCACCTCAAGCATTGCCAAACGCCTCGGCGACCAGCGCAGCGTCATCACCGCCGACCTCGAAGCGGTGCGCCTCACTAACTACCCGCCGGCTCTTGTCACCGCCCTGCGCAAATCGGTTCACGCCCCCACCGTCGGCGCATCCAACGCAGCCGCTCACCTCTGGCTAGTCGCACCCCCCGCCCACCGACGCAAACTTCGCCGCCCCCCGATCCTTCACCGCATCGCTGTCCTCACCGACCTTTAAGTTTCAGCTCGCCGCCGTCGCCGCAACGTGCGCCCTATTCGCATGCGGAGGCGGCGCAAACCCCGTCGGCGGACAATCCGGCTCGGTGCCTCAACCCGACACCACCACACCCGACACTTCTAACGATTTTGATGACAACGCCGGCGACGACAACGGCATCGTCTCACAAATTGAAATCGTCGCCGACGAACCACTTTGGCGCTACCCACTCACCGGCGTTGCCTCATATGACGACATCGACCCACGCCTGCGCCGAGTCCTAGCCGTCAAGGTCGGCAACGGCGACCCCCGCAACCATCCCCAAACCGGCCTCAACGCCGCCGACGTCATCTTCGAAGAACTCGTCGAAGGTCGCCGCACCCGCCTGCTGACCCTTTACCACTCACACATCCCGCCCCGCATCGGGCCCGTGCGCTCATCACGCACCACCGACATCGACCTGCTCACCGGCCTCGCCGAGCCCTACCTTGTCTCCTCCGGTGCCAACGAAATAGTCCACGCCGAACTCCGAGCCGCCGACCGCCAAGGCCTCCTAATAGACGGCGGTGCCCTCAACCACTACATCAACTACGCCCGCGACCCGAACCGCCCCCAGCCGTTCAACCTCTATTACGACTACGACCTCGACGAAGATGGTGCCCCTACCCTCCGCCACGATCTCGACAACCCCGACGACGAGCTTGAGACCCTTGAAGTCACACCTCAGCTGTTCAACGTTGTCTACGACGTCTACGATGGTTTCGGTAACAACGGCTTCGATAACGATGGCTTCGACGCCACGAGCGCCGAAGCTGCTGCCACAAGCGCCGACGTTGACACTCTTACGCAGCGACCTATAGGCATTGCTGTTACCTACACCGACGACATCGCCGAGGGTGCCACTCACATTTGGGATAACGACGCCTGGGTGCGTGTCCAATGGGAAGCCCTGCAATGGACTATCGAAGACGCCGCCACGAGAGACCCATCCAAAGACGCTCCACGATCAAGCAACGACAACGCCGATGACAACGACACCAACGGTGTCTTCCAAGAGCTACGCCCTAGCAATGTGGTCGTGCTCGAAACCCGCTATGTCACAGCAGCATCAGATTTCGAATCCCCCAAAGCCGTCTCATTTGACGAAGGCAAAGCCTGGATCGCCACCAGAGGCGAAATCATCGAAGGCAACTGGCAACGCAGCCAAACCCAAACCGGCTACTTCCTCAGCGACTCACAAGGCGAGCCGGTTTTTCTAAGCCCCGGCCAAACCTGGGTTTTCCTTGCCAACACCTCACCACGATTTCCTACCGCCACTATCGAAATCCTCACCGCCCCCGAAGGCCGTCAACTCTTAGCCCAAGCCCGCACCGACGCCGCCGCAAACCCACCCATTCACTAACACCTTTCCGCAGCCCGCCACCCGCCACATCCGCTCTAGGCTTGCCATATGGCAGCAGCAACAGGTCAAACCGGAACGCAGCTCGTCAAGCGCGGTCTCGCCGAGATGCTCAAGGGCGGGGTCATCATGGATGTGGTAACCCCCGACCAAGCCCGCATCGCCGAAGACGCCGGTGCCACCTCGGTAATGGCACTCGAGCGAGTCCCCTCCGACATCCGCCGCGACGGTGGCGTCTCACGCATGTCCGACCCGCAGATGATCGCCGAAATCCAGGAAACCGTCAGCATTCCGGTCATGGCAAAGGCACGTATCGGCCATTTCGCCGAAGCCCAGATTCTCGAAGCACTCGGCGTGGATTATGTCGACGAATCCGAAGTGCTAACCCCCGCAGATGAAGCCCACCACATCGATAAGTGGGCATTCGATGTGCCCTTCGTGTGTGGTGCCACCAACCTTGGCGAGGCGCTGCGCCGCATCAGCGAAGGCGCTTGCATGATTCGCTCCAAAGGCGAAGCCGGCACCGGCAACATCGTTGAAGCCGTGCGCCACATCCGCTCAATCGTCGGCGACATGGGTCAGATCACCCAAGCCGACAGTGCCGAGCTTTTTGACTGGGCAAAACGCCTCCAAGCCCCCCACGCCCTCGTCCAAGAAATCGCCGAAACCGGCGAGCTGCCCGTGCCACTATTCTGCGCCGGCGGCATCGCCACCCCCGCCGATGCCTCGCTGGTGATGCAACTCGGGGCCCAGGCAGTGTTTGTCGGTTCGGGCATTTTCAAAAGCTCAGATCCACCCCGCATGGCAGCCGCAATCGTGGAAGCCGCCACCCACTATCAAGACCCGAAGCTTCTGATGAAGGTCTCAGCCGGCCTCGGCGACGCCATGAAGGGTCTAGAAATCGCCACCCTCGACACCAAACTCGCTGACCGAGGCTGGTAACCCAATAAATCCGCCGTGCCCCAGGTAGGCGTTCTCGCTCTCCAAGGGGCTTTCGCCGCCCACGCCAAAGCCTTCTCCGACGTAGACGTTGTCGAAATCCGCACCCCTGCTGAGCTTGAGCAGGTCGACGCTCTAGTCATCCCCGGTGGAGAATCAACGACGATTTCGATGCTGATCGAACGCTCCGGCCTGCTTGACACCTTGAAGCAACGCATCGACGATGGCATGCCCACCCTCGGCACTTGCGCTGGCATGATTTTGCTCGCCGCCGACATCGTCGACGGCCGTCATGACCAGCACGCCCTCGGCTCTATTGACATAAGCGTGCGCCGCAACGCCTACGGCACTCAACTAGACAGCTTCGAAGCAGACCTACATATCCCCGTACTCGAGACCGTTGACGATGGCTGCGTCGGCACGACCGCCGCAGCATTCCACGGCGTTTTCATTCGTGCCCCCGCTGTCGAGCGTGTCGGCGCAGATGTTGAGGTCTTGTGCACCCACAACGATTCCGTGGTCATGTGCCGTTCCAAAAATGTTCTCGTAGCAGCGTTCCATCCCGAACTCTCCGCCGACCCCCGCCTCCACACCTATTTCATCAAAAACCTTTAACCCAAACACAGGCCTCATTGCCTTTCTACCCACCCCTTCACCACCCTCTTCTCCTACCACTCCGTTTGCTTTTCCTCTCCCAACTCTTACCGACCTCCCCACCGCCGCGCTGAGTGTGCCCATTTGCTACTCCCACCTCCCTCAGATCTCTGCGCGCCCGTTTGTGTCCGCAGTCCCAAGGTGATTGATGTTTGAAAAAGGGGATGGGAGGTCAGGCGGTTTGCTAATAAAGGAAGAAGTAGGCAAAAAGAAGGGAGTAGGGGCGAGGTTGGCGAGAGCGTGAGTGGGCTGGCGGGCTTGAATGCGCGCAGCCGCGTTTAGCGCGAGCACATTTAAGCCCGATAAAGGCCACGAACGCAGCTTGGGAGCGTTTCAGGGTGGACACATTTAACCCTGATAAGGCCAACTCGACCAAAGGTAGCCTGACAGTGTGAGTGGGCATAGCAAATGGGCGACGATCAAGCACAAGAAGGGTGCTGCGGACGCCAAGCGTGGCAAGCTATTCGCCAAGTTGATCAAGCAAGTCGAGGTGGCAGCACGCACCGGCGGCGGCGACGTGGAATCAAATCCGACCCTGCGCACCATGTTCCAAAAAGCCCGCGACAATTCCGTTCCGCTTGACACAATCGAGCGTGCGGTCAAGCGTGGCACCGGCGAGCTTGAAGGCGTCAACTACGAGGAAGCCAACTATGAGGGCTATGCCCCTGGTGGTGTGGCGCTTTACATCGAATGCCTGACTGACAACCGCAATAGAACCGGCAGCGAAGTCCGCTCGACTCTGACCAAAAACGGCGGCTCGCTTGCTGAACCAGGTTCGGTCGCTTGGCAGTTTGAACGCAAAGGCGTGCTGACCGTGCCAGCCAGCGTCGACGAAGAGCAGCTAATGACAGTCGCTCTCGATGCCGGCGCTGAAGACATCACCGATGAAGGCGAATGGCGTCGTGTGATAACCAACCCGTCGGAGCTAAACACGGTCCGAGATGCTCTAGCTGGTGCCGATGTCCCTTTTGACAGCGCTGACTTGACGATGGTCGCATCGTCGACAGTGCCGGTGACTGATCCATCAGCAGCAAAGTCCGTTCTGCGTTTGCTGGAACTGCTCGACGACCTTGACGACGTCCAAGATGTTCACAGCAACTTCGACATCGAGGATGACCTGATCGAATAATCCCCACTATCCCCAGGCATTGAGTTGCCATAAAATAACATTTAAGACCGTGCTCATCTTGGGCATTGACCCCGGCCTGTCCAAATGCGGCTACGGACTCATTGATGTCCAAGCCCATCGGACCACAGCTTTAGCTGCTGGCGTCATTGTCACAGAGTCCAGCGCAGAGCGTCCCGCACGCCTTGCCGAGCTGCAATGGCAAATACGGCGACTTCTCGACAATCCCCGCCCCGACGCCGTTGCCATGGAACGCCTGCTTTTCCAGCGCAATGTCTCAACGGCGATGGCAGTCGGCCAAGCTGTTGGCGTCATCCTCGCCGAAGCCGCGTCGGTAACCAGCGAAATCTACGAATACTCGCCTAACGAAATCAAGCAAGCCGTCACAGGTCACGGCAACGCCGGCAAGCATGAGGTGGCGTCTATGGTCGTGCAGCTACTTGATCTGCCTCGCAATCAACTCGCCGCCTTATCCGATGACGAAGTGCCGCCGGACACAACCGATGCCCTAGCTATCGCTTTATGCCATGGCGCGATGCGGCCGCCGCAAGTCCACAAGAAAACCCTGCGTGTTGTCGGCAAAGACGAACAGGACCCAACATTGCGGCATCCTGCCTTTAGGCATAGCCACGCTCAAGAATCCCAACAAACATGATTGGCTCGCTTCGAGGGACACTGCTTGAACGAAATGCCCAGCTGCTAATCGAAGTCGCCGGCATCGGCTACCGAGTCCAAACCACTGCCTCGGTCGCTAGCTCCATCGGCTCGCTCAACTCCGAGGTCTTCGTCCACATCCACCATGCTGTGCGTGAGGACAGTGAAGTCCTATACGGCTTCGCAACCTCCCAAGAACGCGCCACATTTGAGCTGCTAATCGACGCCCACCGGGTCGGCCCGTCGCTCGCTCTTGCCATCTTGGAAGTCCACCCCCCGCAACGGCTGCGAGAAATAGTCGCCACCGACGCCGTCGATGAAATGTGCAAAGTCCCCGGTGTAGGACGCAAGACCGCTATTCGCTTGCTAGTGGAGCTCAAGTCCAAGCTGGACTTGCCCGAAGCCGACGCACCCCCCGACTCAGGCGAGGAAAGCACCATTCTTGTCGACGTGCGCCAGGCACTTACCGGCCTGGGCTACAGCTCAGACGAAATTCGCCAAGCCATCGCCAAACTCGGGGACATTTCCGTTGATGATGGTTCTGGAGGTGACGTTCAAGAACTTGTCCGCCAAGCCCTTCAATACCTAGCATCGCCTCGTTCATAAGTTTGTCGGTAGCTACGACAAGCGACCCATCGCGTAGCGTCAAGATATGGCTCGCAGAGAATTCATTGCCGTTGATGGTGGCGTCGATGCCACGACCAGCGGTGCTGATGAGGTGGATGACTCCAGCGATCTGCTCTCAGCTGAGCCTCACCCAGGTGAACACCACAGCGAATCAGGACTTCGCCCCAAACGCCTAGACGACTTCGTCGGCCAACGCGACCTTAAAAACCATCTCGGCGTAATGCTTACCGCCGCAGCCCAACGAGGCGAACCCGTCGACCATCTCCTATTCGCCGGCCCGCCAGGACTCGGCAAAACCACGCTCGCCCACATCGTTGGCAACGAGCTCGACACCCACGTCCTGGCAACGTCAGGCCCTGCCCTTGAACGCACCGGCGACCTCGCCGCCATCCTCACCAAAATCCAACACGGCGAAGTCCTCTTCATCGACGAAATCCACCGCCTGCCTCGCCCTGTCGAAGAAGTCCTATACCCCGCCATGGAGGACTTTCGCATCGACATCGTCTTGGGTAAAGGCCCCGCAGCCCGCTCCATCGCACTCGACATCGCCCCATTCACGCTCGTTGCCGCCACCACCCGCACCGCGCTCATCACTGGCCCGCTGCGAGACCGCTTCGGACTCGTCTCACGCCTCGACTTCTACGACCATGACGACCTCACCCGTATTGTCCTGCGAGCCACCGGCATCCTCGGCGTCGAAATCACCGAAACCGCCGCCAACTACATCGCCAAACGAGCACGCGGCACCCCCCGCATCGCCAACCGGCTACTGCGCCAAGTGCGTGACTACGCCCAAGTCCACGCCGACTCCACCGTCGACGACGACGCCGCTACCAAAGGACTCGAGTTCTTCGGCGTCGACAACATCGGCCTCGACCGCCCCTCCCGAGAAGTCCTAGTCGCCCTGTGCACCCGCTTTGAAGGCGGTCCGGTCGGCTTGTCCAACCTCGCCATCGCCGTAGGTGAACCCGCCGAAACCCTCGAAGATGTCTACGAGCCGTTCCTCATCCAGCAAGGACTCATGGTGCGCACCCAACGGGGCAGGGTTGCCACTCAAGCCGGCTGGAACCACCTAGGGCTGGTGCCAAAAGGTCTGCCCTTTGAGCATCAACCCGACCTCTTCAGCTAACCCCGTCTGGTGGGATGCCAGCCCAACTCTCGCCTTGTCTCTGCTTGTTATGTCTGATTCTCTGCCGGAAAGGCCTGACGATTTGGACTACGAGCTTCCGACTGATGCCATAGCTCAAACCCCGTTAGCAAACCGTGACCAAGCTCGACTTCTTGTTGATATTGAGAACACGATTAAGCATCATCAGGTCTGCGATCTACCTCAGCTTCTTCGCGAGGGCGATTTACTCGTAATCAATGACACCCGTGTCTTGCCAGCACGCCTACCTCTGGTGCGTGCCACCGGAGGCAAAGCCGAAGTTCTACTCCTAAACGAACATGACGACGATGGCTTCGACGGCACGACCGCCGAAGCTGACGACAACAGCTGGGAAGCACTGGTTAAGCCATCGGCTCGGCTCAAGATCGGCGAAATCCTCACCCCTGCCAACCAATCAACAGTCCTGCAAGCTGAAATCGGCGACGACCTCGGCGAAGGCCGCCGCATTGTGCGACTACACACAGACAAGCCCCTCCATGACGCCCTTGCCACCGTCGGCATCATGCCCCTACCGCCATACATAACTACCAATCTCGACGATCCAGACCGTTACCAAACTATCTACGCCCGCCGCGCCCTATCTGCTGCCGCTCCAACCGCCGGCCTGCATTTCACCAGTGAGCTATTTGACAATCTCGCCCAAGCCGGCATAGCCACAGCATCCGTTGAACTCGTCGTCGGGCTCGACACCTTCCGCCCGATAACCGCCGAACGTTTAGACGATCACCAGATACACACCGAGCGTTACCAAATCCCCCCAAAAACTCAACAAGCCATTACTGAAACCAAAGCCAACAACAATCGCATTGTCGCCGTTGGCACCACCGTCACCCGCTGCCTAGAAACCTGGGCACTCACCGGACAAGCCGAAGGTAGCTCAAGCCTGTTTATCCGCCGTCGCTTTGATTGGCAAATTGTTGACATCTTGATGACAAACTTTCATCTTCCGAAGTCGTCGTTACTTTGCTTACTAGATGCCTTCATTGGCCCACGATGGCGAACCCTGTATGAAACTGCTCTGGCAAACAACTACCGCTTCCTTAGCTTCGGAGATGGGATGCTGATTAAGCGTGCGCGCTGACTTCAAACTTGAGTCCAGCCATGAGCGAGCTCGTGCCGGCACTGTAACGATTCCTAATGGCACGATTTCTAATGGCACTGGGCCTCGGGGCAGTTTCGAAACACCCTGCTTTATGCCCGTTGGCACTAGGGGAGCGGTGCGCCACCTCGACGCTGTTGACCTCAAAAACCTCGGCACCTCGGTAATGCTCGCCAACACCTATCACCTCATGTTGCGTCCCGGTGCTGACCTCATCGCTGCCATGGGCGGCATCCATGCCTTCACCGGATGGAATGGCCACATACTCACCGACTCCGGCGGCTTCCAAATCTTTTCCCTTGACGCCAAAGCCACCGACGAAGGCGCAACCTTCCGTTCGGTGTATGACGGCTCTGAATGCCAACTCAGCCCTGAAACCGCAGTTCAGCGTCAAGCACAAATCGGTGCCGACATCACCATGGTTCTAGACGTCTGCCCTCCAGCCGAAGCACCCCGCGAGGAACAAGAAATCGCCGTCAAACGAACCGCTCTCTGGGCAAAACGAGCCCGCCAAGAGTTCCAAAAAACTTCAGCCGAGACCCAAGCCCAATTCGGAATAGTCCAAGGCGGCACCCACCCCGACCTGCGTGCCCTTTCCACGCAACAAACCGTCGACATTGGCTTCGACGGCTACGCCATCGGCGGACTTTCTGTTGGCGAGAACCGTCCGGCCATGCTCGATGCTGTAGACGCCTGCGTCGACCATCTCCCCACCGACCAGCCCCGCTACTTCATGGGGCTCGGCGACCCAGTCGGCATCATCGAATGCGTCGCTCGAGGCGTTGACATGTTCGACTGCGTCCACCCAACCCGCCTTGCCCGCCATGGAACTGTCCTATCTGACGCCGGCCGCTACAACCTTTCCAACGCTGCTCACGCCAACAGCGACGAGCCCCTAGACCCAGCCTTCACCAACAGCCCCGCCGCGCACCTCTCGCGCGGCTATCTGCGACATCTTCTCGCCACACATGAACCCACCGCAGCACGCATGCTCACCCTTCACAATGTCGCCTGGATGCTGCGTTTCATGGGACGCATCCGAGACTCCATCGCCGACGGGACCCTAGACACCCTTCGCCGGGAAACCCAAGACCTCTGGGCGTAGACTGCGAGCAATGGAAGGTTTTCTGCCCTTAATAGTTCTTTTTGGTGCCCTTTGGTTCCTGCTGATTCGCCCACAACAAAAGCGTGCAAGGGCTCAACGTGAGCTGGTGCGTTCGCTCGCCGAGGGCGATGAAGTTGTCACCAACGCCGGTATCCATGGCGTCATCGTCGAAGTCGAACCGACCGTTGTCTGGGTCGAAGTAGCCCCCGATGTGGAGCTGAAAATCTCACGTGACGCCGTCACCGCAAAAACACGCGTTGATGATGGTGCCGACGCCGTGAGCGCCGGCACTGATGATGGCGCCGACGCCACGAGCGCCGGCACTGATGATTCCGAAGACACCACACTTGAACTTGAAGCCGCAGCCGGCGAAATCGTTGACGCTGAAATTGTCGACGAAGACGTTGTAGAAGAAAAGGCATAGTCCGTCTTCCAACATCACGCAACCAATTAACTCTCTAAGAACTCCTTGCGCCGCAAACTCGTATATGTCATAGGCATAACCGCAATTGCCGTAAGCGGTATCGCATACACGCTCACCTCCGGCAACGAACCACTGCTAGGTCTCGACCTTCAAGGTGGTGCCAGTGTCGTGCTTGAACCCACAACCGAAGCCAGCGAAGACGAGCTCAACCTCGCCGTTGAAATCATCCGCAACCGTGTCGACGGCCTCGGCGTCGCCGAGCCAGAAATCTCCACCCAAGGTGGCAACATTCTCGTGCAGCTACCCGGCGTGGACGACCAGCAGCGTGCCATCGACCTGGTCGGTCAAACCGCCGAGCTGCGCTTTCGGCCAGTGCTCGACTGGTACCCCGAAGACGCCTACCAAGGCGCGCTTGAAGACGCCACCGGCACGACCACAACCACCATCCCCGTCGAGGGTGAAGAAACCGGCACTGATGATGGTGCCGACGACACGACCGCCGGCACTAACGAGCCTGTCTCCTCCACCATCATCGGAGACGGCGCATCTCCACGACCAGGCAGAGACGGCTTCGTCTCCTCCACCATCATCGGCGACGGTGCCGACGGTGCCGGTGCCGGCGACGGCGGCCTCCCCGACATCCAGCTCTATGTCGACGAAGAAGGCAACCAAATCTCGGCCGAAGAACACGCCGCCAACGAAGCAGCCGCCGCTGAAGCCCTCAAAGAACAAGCTCAAAGCGTCGTCGATGCCTGGGCACTCACCCGACACCGCAATGACCCAGGCGCAGTCCCCGCTGCCGAAGAAGTCGTCCTCGCTACCTACGACGAAGACGGCAACGTTGACTTCCGCTATCGACTCGGCCCCGCCGCCGTCACCGGCGAAGGCCTCAACGGTGCCGACGATCGCTTCGACGCCCTCAACGGCTGGTTCGTAGCCCTCGACTTCAAAGGCGGCACTCAAGGTATTGACAGCTTCAACGACCTAAGCCGAGAATGCTTCGACCGCATGACGACATGCCCCACCAACCGCATCGCCATCGAAATCGACAACGAAGTCGTCAGCGCCCCCTCAATCCAAGACACCGCCACCGCCTTTGTCCCATTCGAAGCCAACAACATCACCATCACCGGCGAGTTCACCGAACGAGAAGTCTCAGACCTCTCGCTCGTGCTCGATTACGGCGCACTTCCGCTCGTGCTCGAAGCTCAAGAAAGCCGCATCGTCTCGGCATCACTCGGCTCAGATGCCCTCCGAGCCGGAGTCGTCGCCGGACTCATCGGCCTCGCCATCGTCTCGCTTTACCTCATCATCTACTACAAACTCCTTGGCCTCGTCGCTATCTTCAGCCTCGCCCTCTCCGGCGCACTCCTATGGACGATCATCAGCTGGCTCGGCGAATCCCGAGGCCTCGCCCTGACACTGTCGGGCGTCACCGGACTCGTTGTTGCCATCGGCGTCTCGGTTGACTCCAACGTCGTTTACTTCGAACACCTCAAAGAAGATGTCCGCTCGGGCCGCACCGTGCGCTCCGCCATCGACCGAGCTTTCCCCGTCGCCTTTTCCACCATTGTTAAAGCCGACGTCGCCTCGCTTATTGCCGCCGGCGTCCTCTACCTGCTCACCGTTGGTCAAGTCCGAGGCTTCGCCCTCTACCTTGGCCTCGCCACCATCCTCGACCTCGTCGCCACTTACTTCTTCATGGGCCCCATGATTGGCCTACTCGTGCGCCTGCGCTTAATCCATGAAAAACCGGGCCGATTCGGCATTTCTAGAGCTACAACAATGGCTTCGACGCCGACGCCGAAGCTGGCAAAATCAACATCTGCGCCTGAGGAAGCCATCACATGAGACTCACGCGCGCAATCTCTGCTCTCTACCGAGGCGAACAACACCTCGACTTTCCGATGTTGTGGCGCAAAGCCCTCATCGGCTCGGCTGCACTAGTCGTCATCAGCCTCGGCAGCTTCATAGTCCGCGGCCTCAACTTAGGCATCGAGTTCGAAGGCGGCACCGCCTGGGAAGTCCCCGCAGCAGGCGTCACCGTCGCCCAAGCCCGAGACGCCCTCGCCGACACGCCCGCCGCCGATGCTCGCATCCAAACACTGGGCACAGACACCATCCGAGTCCGAGCCGACATCGAATCACCCGAAGCCATCGACCAAGTCCGAGCTGAACTCGCCGCCCTCGCTGGCACCGACAACGCCAACGTCAGCGTCACCACAGTCGGCCCCTCCTGGGGCAGCGAAATCACCAACAAAGCCCGCAACGCCCTCATCGTGTTCTTCGCCTTAGTCGCCCTCTACATCACCATCCGCCTCGAATGGAAAATGGCACTCGGTGCAATCGCCGCCGTCCTGCACGACATCATCATCAGCCTCGGCATCTACTCGCTATTCCAATTCGAAATCACCCCCGCCACCGTCATCGCCTTCCTCACGATCATGGGCTACTCGCTTTATGACACCATCGTCGTCTATGACAAGGTCCGAGAAGTCGTCGCCCGAGTCACCGCCACCAACCGCTACACCTACACCGAAATGATGAACCTCTCGCTCAATCAAGTCCTCATGCGCTCGGTCAATACTTCGATCACCTCGATCCTGCCTGTTGGCGCGATGCTCGTCATCGGCTCCTGGGTGCTTGGGGCGGTCACGCTCCAAGAGTTCGCCATCGCGCTCGCTGTCGGCATCCTCGTTGGTACCTACTCGTCGATGTTTGTCGCTGCTGCCCTTGTCGCTCGTCTCAAAGAACGCGAACCGATCTACATCGACATCGCCGAACGAGTCCGCCGCCGCCAAGGCCGCGAACCCCAAATCGGCACTCGTGTAATAGCCCAAGACGACGCCGTGCTCGGCCAACACGCCAAGACTCGCCAGACCCGCCGCACGCGATGACGATGGCTGCGACGGCACGACCGCCGTTATAAGGATGGCTGCGACGGCACGACCGCCGCAGCTGACGACGACTGCGGCGATGTTGATGACACTGACTAGAAAGACATCATGCCGGTAGCAGTTCGCCAGCGTCGCCGTTCCAAGGCGTCTGCGGCACCGGAGCTGACCGAACTAATCGACTCCTACCACAAGGTCCGCCCCTCCGCTCCGACCGAGCTCATCGAGCGTGCCTATGACTTCGCCGCCAAAGCTCACGACGGCCAAACCCGCATAACCGGCGACCCCTATATCCACCACCCAGTCGAGGTCGCCACCATCGTCGCACGTTTCGGACTCGACGACGTCTGCCTCGCCGCGGCCCTCCTGCATGACGCCGTCGAAGACACCGACGTGGGGCTAGCCCAAATCGAATCTGAATGCGGTGCCGACGTCGCCGGCATCGTCGACGGCCTCACCAAGTTAGACCGAGTCCACTACGACAGCCGCGAAGAGATGCAAGCCGCTTCGGTGCGCAAAATGATCGTCGCCGTAGCCCGTGATCTGCGTGTTCTTATTGTCAAGCTCGCTGACCGGCTCCACAACCTGCAAACCATCGCCGTGTTGCCGACCTTCAAACAGGAGTACATCGCCCGCGAAACCCTCGACGTCTACGCTCCGCTAGCGCATCGCCTTGGCATGGAAGATGTCAAAGCTCAGATCGAAGACCTCGCCTTCGCCGCTCTCGAGCCCCGCCGCTATGCCGAAATCGACCAGATGGTTCACCAGCGAGCCCCCGAACGAGACCTCTACCTCTCACGCCTGCTCGACGACGTCACCGCACGTCTTCAAGAAGTCGGCATCAAAGGCGAAATCACCGGACGCCCCAAGCAAAGCTGGTCGATTTACGAAAAAATGGTCGTCAAAGGCCGTTCCTTCGAAGAAATTTTCGACCTTGTCGGCATTCGCGTCATCGTCGACAGCGTCCGCGACTGCTACGCCGCCCTCGGTTGCATCCACGCCGCATGGCGACCCGTTCAAGGTCGTTTCAAGGACTACATCGCCATGCC
>JAAXHB010000022.1 GCA_012271125.1 Actinomycetota bacterium
GTGATGCGGGCGTGGGCGTGGGGGCTATGGAGAACTTTGGCGTAGAGCATGCCGCGGGGTTCGATGTCGTCGGTGAAGGCGGGGTTGCCTTTGGCGAGCTTGACCGAGTCGACCTTGACTTCGGGCTGTCCGACGACGGACATTTTCGGGACGTTTTGTGACGGGACTAGGCGCGGGACGGAGTGCGGGGCTTGGGGTGGGTCTGTGGTTAGGTCTTTGTCTGGTGTTGCGGCGTTGAAGCCGTCTGTGAGAGGTTCGAGGACGAGTGGGGCGAAAGGTTCGGGGGTTTCGCCCCTGAGGACGGCTGCGGCTCGTTGGACGGCTTCGACGGGTTTGATGTAGGCGGTTTCTCGGTCGAGGATGCCTGCGAGCATGTCGCGAATTTCGTCCTCGGTCGGGTTGGGGTTTTCTTCAAGGAGTGCTTTTGTGCCGAGGATCATTGCGCCTGCTGAGTAACCCGACTGGAAAGCGCCGACAGCAACGAAGGCTTTTTGGATTGGGTGTAGTTCTTTGGATTCGTTTAGCGATTCGAGGGTGGTGATAGTGTGGCCGTTCGCGGACGCGGCGAGGATGACGTCTGCGGAGGCGAGCTTGCCGTCATAAAGGATTGCTGCTGCGCCGGTTTCGCCTGAGTCTGAGCCATAGCGCACTGAGAACATGCCCAAGTTACGCAGAACCTCGCGAAGTCGTTGGTGTGGTTCGACTTCGACGGTTGTTGGTGAGCCGTTCAACTCAAAGGTGGCTGTCATCATTGTTGGCATCATTGTTGGCAGCGTTGTTGGCATCAGTCGTTTAGCTCCGTGACTACCCGTTCAATCAAGGTTTTCGAGACGTCTTTTCGATACTGAGCACTGCCTCGGAAATCGTTGGGGGGGTCTAGGTCTGGGTTGTCTGGATCAACAACTATTGGATACGCGGATGCTCCGCTTACCGCAATCGTCATTCCGTCATCGGTCTTTCGCCCATACACAGCGACGATTGGCGTGTCTGCAGGAGTTCTAGCTGTGGATTGGAAAGCGGTTTTACCATTGGATTCAATGGTTATGGCTGTGATGAGGCTGGGATCGCCGTCTGGTCCGGCGTGAGAAAGATGCTTGTCAAGTCGACAGGTTTTCTCAGTGCCGGCGGTGTCACCCTCTACCTTGACTAGCTCCAAAACGGTGTCATGAGCGAGAAGGGCAGCCAAAAAGGCGCTTTCTGCCCAACCTGTCCTTGATGGCCCGGAGGCAATGCGTCCGCCGAGGGTTGCCAACGTCCGCATCGTCGACGGCGACTCAGCTCGTGCCCGATCACGAATGCCTTGGGGCATAAGGTCGCTGCGACAGATGTCGTCGAGAGTGGCGGTTGCGCCAATTCGCAGCCTTCCGTCATCAACAAGGGCAATCTCACCTAATCCAAGGTCTTGCAGATCAACTAGTTCCAGGTCGCTAAGCGTCCGGTCAGCGTTGAGAACCGTGCCCCCAGCCAACGGCACCCGATTCGTTTCTCCTAGTAGTGCTATCGCCTCAGCGATGGTCGCTGGACGGTGATATGCGACTGCCAAAGGCACCCCAAAACGCTACCCGCAGAACCTCCCTGGACTTCCCCGGCCAAGGTGCCAAATCGCTACCGCCCACACCCCCGAGCGGTTTAAGTGCTAGTGAGACGGGAGGTGATGTTGGCGCGGCGGAAGAGTTCGGAAGCAGCAGCCTGAGCATCTGCCATGATTTGGGCTTCGTTGACGGTCGTCAGCTCATGGTCGCGGATGAGGATGCGACCATCAACGATGACGTCTCGGATGTTTCGGGGCGAGGCGTTGAACACCAGAGCGCTCATAACTCGATGAACAGGCATAATCATCGGCGAACACAAATCAACAACAACTAGATCGGCTTTTTGGCCTGGGGCGATCATGCCGAAGTCGCCAGGTGTGCCGTATGCCGCTGGCCCGCCACGGCATGCCATCATTAAGGCGTCTTCAGGTTGGAGCACCATGGCATCAAGGTTGTGGACTTTGGCAAGCAATACCGTTGCCTTCAGCACCTCGAACATATCTTGACGGTTGTTACTGCCAGAGCCATCGGAGGCAAGTGCCACGGTGATACCACGCTGACGCATCTCAGGAACCCGAGCCACACCCGATGCCAAATACATGTTTGACACAGGCGCATGGGCAATAACCGCTCCGGCTTCGGCGATCAGGTCGAGTTCCTCATCATCGAGCCAGACGCTGTGAGCAAGAGTGACGCTGGGGTCGAGCACATCCAATGATTTGAGCCAAGGGACATGGCGCATGCCACGCTCCTCTAGGTTCATCTCGACCTCAATAGCGGTTTCGGCGCAATGAATATGGGTGCCTCTCCCCCACTCGTTTGACTTGGCAACGGTTTCACGCATTGCATCATCGGAACAACCCCATGGAATCAGAGGGCCCAACTCCACTCTTATGCGGTCGTCTTCATCCCACGTTTCATGGGTGGCCGACGCTGTCTCGATGGCTTTCTCTGCTGTTTGAGTCAACTCGTCTACGTAGTTGCGGTCTGCCCAGCCATGCGCAAGCAGGTAACGGTTGCCGATGCCGTAAGCAGCTTGACAGGCAGCGTTGTTGATTTCCGGATCGATATGGATGTATTGATGGTCGACCACTGTGGTTGCACCGCCTCGCAGGTTTTCAACCAGTCCCAAGGCAAAAGCGGGAGCGGCAAGCTCAGCATCTACATGAACCGAAGCGGGCCAAATGCAGTCCTTGAGCCAATCCAGCAGTGGCTTGTCGTCAGCGAGACCGCGAAAAAAGGTTTGGAAAAGATGCGTATGAGCATTGGTCATGCCGGGCATGACCGCACACCCCTCGGTGCTTATTTCCACTTCGGCGGATTGACGTAGTGGTTTTGGCGGGTCGTCTGTGCCTGCTTCAACAATTTGGTTGCCGCGAACGTAAACCCATCCTGGGTCAAGAACCCGCATCTCGTCGTCAACGGTGACAACCGCACCACCATGAATCAATGTGTCATGCTGAGGTGGCAGCTCACCAATTGCTACAGACATCAAACGTTGCCATTACTGTGGGAGTTGGGCTGGCAGGGTTGAATGCGCGCAGCCGCGTGGAGCGCGAGCACATTCAAGCCTGATAAAGGCCAACTCCCTCTTCTAATGTCGGAGCTCATGGGGTCCAGTAGGTGAAGGCGTCGATGACGGGTTTGATGTCGTCCATCAACGGATACAGAATTGGGCAGGTGACGCCGGCGTCGATGTATTCGGCGACCTTGTCACGGCACTGAGTGGATGTGCCCGCAGCCATCAGGGTTTGCGTGAATTCGCTGCTGATGAGCGGTGCTGCCTTGCGGTAGTCGGCTTCGGTAGCAGGCCAGCCGACGATCTCCTTGACACGTTCGATTAGTTCAGGCTCAGCACCGGATGCTTCGGCAATATGGGGCTCGGTGCCGAGGTAGTAGGCAACAAGAGACTTGCCGACGAGTAGGGCTTCGTCGGGGTCGTCATCGGAAAGCGAGCAGGCAAGCAGTTCGGGGCGGTCAATGTCATCGATGCTGCGACCGGCTTTGGCGGCGCCGGCGGCTACTCGCACGACGGCTTCTCGGATGTAGTCGGTAGGCACTACATAGTTCAGCACTACACCATCGGCGATTTCGCCTGACAGCTCCAGCATTTTCGGGCCGGTCGCACCTATGTATATGGGGATATCCCGCGGTGAGGTGTCGCCGTAGGCAACGTCTAGCTGGACACGATCCAAGTTCACGAAATCGCCGTTGTAGCTGACCTCGTCCATAGTGAATAAGGCACGTATGGCTTCGATGTTTTCGCGCATGGCTTGCAGCGGACGGCGACGACCTGCGCCCACCCTTGAGGCAATGGGTTCCCACCAGGCACCCAGCCCAAGCATCAAACGGCTTGTGCCGTCGGGAGCTGGGCGGGCGAGTTCATGGAGCGTGCTCCAGGTCGCCGCAATCACTGCTGGATTGCGGGTGTAAATGGGTAACACGCCGCTGCCGATACGGATTTGTTTAGTAACGGCTGCGATTGCGCTCATCATGACCACACAGTCACGAGCCAAACGAGTATCTGCCTGCCAGATTTCGCTAAAGCCCTGCTGCTCGGCGTATTGGGCTATTTCAATTTCATAAGCAATGGGGTGCTTATCCTGCAGATACAAACCCATTCGCTGCGACATGGCTTCAAGTCTGCCCTAGCCCTACCATCTGTGCCATGAATCAAGTCCCAAGAAATCAAGTAATAGCTCCAACTGGCATTGCACCGCCGGCTGCTCGTTATGCCCATGCCGTTTTGAGCGAGAACCCGTCTCGATGGTTACATACCGCAGGCGTAGTTGGAGTGCGTCCCGATGGAACCATTCCCAATGATGTCGGCGACCAGGCTCAAGTCATTTGGCAAAACCTTGACGCCATGCTCAGTGAAGCAAAAATGAGTGCTGCCGACATCGTCACCATGATGACCTATGTAATCCCTGAACAGGACTTGGCATCTGTTATGGAAGCCCGAGACGCATACTTTGGAGATCATCTAGCTGCTTCAACGCTGCTGGTCGTTCCTCAACTCGCTCAGCCCTCCTGGAAAGTCGAAATCTCCATCATCGCCTCCAAGTAACTTTCTGTTACCTGAAGGGGCTCACAAGCGGCGTGAGTTGGCCTTTATCGGGCTTGAATGTGCTCGCGCTCCACGCGGCTGCGCGCATTCAACCCCGCCAGCCCAACTCACTTTCCATTACGTCATCGCTTAGAAGGGGCTGAGGCCGAGGCGGTTGCGGATTGAGATGAGCTCGCCGAGATGGTTCATGCCGTGACCAACGGCACTCCATTGCAAGAACCAGGCGGTGGTTTGGCCTTCCCACATTTTGTAAAGCCAGCCAAATCGGTCCTCAGGTGTGTTGATGGCTTGTAGTGCTGCCGTCGTGTCAGGGGTGGCGACTAGGTCTGGGATGCCATTGGACTCCAGCCAGTTGGCGGTGCTAGTGATGACGTTAAGGGTGTATCCACCTACGGCTTCAGGGTCGAGGATGTCGACAAGATCAGTGTCTTCGGCTTCCGCCAAACCGCGCCATAAGTCCGTGCCTATGCCGAGACGATCTGTCCAGTTTTCGACAACGGCAGCTGTGTTGCGGATGACGCCATTGATGGCGACATCATGATGACGAGCAAGATGCCAGAGCACATATATAGAAGCTATGCCGCCGTTGTCAGCACGCTCACGGAGACGTTCTGGGGGGATTAGACCAAGCACGCCGCCTTCAAGTCTGGACGCCAAAGTGCGCAGATCATTGACGATCCACTGTCCTAAATCCATCCTGTGAGGCTAAAGCTCAATGCCCTCTGAAATGTGTGGCAATAGTCTCACAGCGATGAAGTCTCAAGGGATGCGTTTTGCGGTGCTACACGCTCATCCGCTGGACGAGAGCCTGAGCGCAACTCTTCGAGAGCAAGTGGTGGAAACCCTTAAGTCAGCAGGCCACGAGGTCAACCTTGTACGGCTAACTCAAGGCGACTGGATCGACACCGACGAGCTCGAATCCTGCGAAGGACTCATCTTTGTTTACCCAACTTGGTGGGGCGGACTACCTGCGCCAATGCTTCATTGGGTTCAAGTTGTGCTTGCGCCCTGGATCGACCACGGTGCACCAAAGCAAACGTCCCCATTGCGCAACGTCAAAGCTCTCGTGGCAGTAACAACACATGGCTCAACTCGCTGGGTCAACCGACTTCAAGGCGAACCAGGATTACAACTCCTCAAACGAACCATCCGCAAACTTTGTGCTCCTAGAACAAAGCTCCGCTGGATCGCTCATTACAACATCGACCGCAGCACCGAAAACGAAATCGCTGCCTTCATCCACACTGTAGGGACGAAGTTGAAATATTTGGTAGTTGAATAGAGGGATATGAGGCATAGGCATTTTGAAGATTTGACAGGACCGGAGGTGGGTGAGCGCATCACCGAATCGGCGGTGTTGATCCAGCCGGTGGGCGCGGTTGAACAGCACGGCGCGCATTTACCGATGTCAGTTGATCATGTGATCGCGCATGAGGTGGCTGCTGCAGTTGTTGCCGATCATGGCGATGCGAATGACCTATGGCTGCTGCCGACGATGTCGGTCAGCAAATCAAACGAGCACGCCTGGTCTGCGGGCACGATCTGGCTCACCGCCGAGACAATGCTGGCGGTGCTCAACGACATTGGGCGCAGCATTGCCGCCACCAAAGCCCGAAAGCTTGTGTTCCTAAACGGCCACGGCGGCAACTCATCGATTTTGAACGTGGCATGTCGTGAACTGCGACTCAACTATGGCCTTATGACCTTTCTAACGCATCCGTTTGTACCTGCTGATCAAGGTGGGGCGTCACCAGAGCAGGAGATGGGCATGGGGATTCATGGCGGGCACGAGGAGACATCGGTGTTTATGCATTTGCGTCCCGATGAGGTGCATCTTGAACGGTCTCAGCGCAATGTGCCGGAGAAGATGACCGAGAACAAGCATGTGCGATTTGGCGGACTTGCCTCGTTTGGCTGGCTTTCCAACGACTTTGGTAGCCCTGGACACATCGGAGACCCGACCGGTGCTAATGCTGCTGAGGGGGAGCGATTGTTTAAGACAGCGGTGGCGTTGCTAGGTGAACAGATGGCAGAAATCGCTGCCTTTGAGTTCGGAAACTTCGCCTAGCAGCCTGTTAGCGACCCTTCCTTAACAACCTTTCCTTAACGACCCTTCCATTGCGGGTCTCTGCCTTCGGCGAAAGCAGCGGGACCTTCGGCAGCATCTTCTGATGTAAGCACCGCCTCGTACTTGTCAAGCGTGCCGGAACGCAACAGCTCAAAAGCCTCCGTAACGCTCAAATGCGATGTCTTGTCACGAATCTGACGTATCGCACCAATCGACAGCGGCGCGGAGGCAACCACTCGCTCTGCCATTGCCCGTGCTGCGCCCATCACGTCGTCGGCAACTTCGTTGATCAGTCCCCAGCGGGCGGCTTCGGCGGCATCGAGACGGCGGCCGGCGTAGAGCACCTCGTTAGCAATGACCTGCGGCAACATTCGCGGTAATCGCACCGAGGCAGCGTCGGGCAAAAACCCCAAGCCGGTTTCGGGCAGCCAGAACTTTGCCTCCGGTGCTGCCACCACAAGGTCGGCTGCCATCACAATTTCAAATCCGCCACCGATTGCCATGCCATTGACCGCACAAATCACCGGTTTGTCCAGCCCGGGGAGTTCACCGAACCCACCGAAACCGCCGTCGCCATAGTCGGCTTCAAACTCCTCGCCTTCGGCGGCAGCATTTAAGTCCCAACCGGCGCTAAAGAAACGCTCGCCCGCGCCGGTGAAGATTGCCACCCGCAAGGCTGGATCGTCTCGGAATGTCGTAAAGGCTTCACTGAGGATGCGACTAGTTGCGGCATCGATGGCGTTGGCCTTCGGGCGGTCAATCGTGACCTCTAGGACGGCACCTTTGACAACGGCTCTTACCGGCGGTTCATCAACAAACTCCATCAAAACTTCCTTTGATTGCTGCTTTAGCAGGCTAGGTGCAGTTAGGTCTCGGCTACTTGGATGAGGGCGTCGGCTGCCCAGACTGCGCCGGGAGTCACCAAGAGTGGGTTGATTTCGATCTCGGCGATGTTGGGGTGCTCGCGGAGTAACTCTGTCAATGACTGAACGACGGTGACAATGCCGTCGACGTGTCCAGGGGGCTGTCCTCGAAATCCTTCGAGCAAGGCGTTTACACGTAGTTGAGATAGGGCGGAACGGATGTCGTCGTCGGTCATAGGTAGGAGGTTGCTGATGGTGTCGTCGAGGATTTCCACTTGGGTTCCACCGGCACCTAGCGTCAGCAGCATTCCCACAGGGGGGGCGTAGCGAACCGATACCAGCAGCTCCGCAACGGCGTCAGTGACTTGGGTTTCTACTAAGACTTGATCGTTGCCTCGAATTGCTAGCTCTTTGGCAACTTCGATGGCTTGTTCTAGGTTGGTGATGCCGAGGACGACACCGCCTTGTTCGGTTTTGTGAGCCATACCGATGGCCTTGTGCACTTGGGGAAAGCCAACGCGTTCGATGGCGTTGACAAAATCGGAAGTGATGGCAGGGTCGATGGACTGCGGGGCAGGTGGTGAGGAGGGTAGGAAGGAAATGTCGACAATTTCAGCTGCGGAGGCTGAGATTATTTCAGCTGGGGGGATGGGTATGCCGACGTTGAATAGGAGCTGTTTGGCGTCATATTCGGTGAGGGTCGATGTTGTGTCTGATACGGACGGGCGCAGCAGGGGTTGGGGTTCGGCATGGACGAATGGACGGAGCTGGGCTGCGGCTTCGATGGCGGACAAGGCGTTGTCAAGGTCTGCGCAATGTGCCAAGCCAAGCTCACGGGCACGAGATCGGGCTTCGAGGGGAAGGTTTTCCGCCATTGTCGCCGCTACCACACCGGCTGTGTTGTTGGACTGACAAGCCGCGGCGAAAGCGTCAAGCGTGGGCCACCATCTTGAGTAGTCCAACCCGTCAGCGGGGAAGTCCAACACCAACAGGGCAGCATCACATACATCGCCGAGAGTCGAAGCGAAACACTTGGTTAGACGCTCTTCGTTTCCCCAGATGAAGGTTTGATAATCCAGCGGGTTGTGTGCGGTGACCTTGTGATCCAAGCTTTCTTCAATTGCTGCCTTGTGCTCTGGCTCAAAAGCCGGAAACACGAGATCGCGCATCGCAGCACGGTCGGCGACCATGCCTGCCTCACCGCCGGAGCAGCTAAGCGACACGACCTTGTTGCCGCCCAGCGACCCGGTCACGCTGACGACATTGAGCACATCCAAGAACTCATCGACGGTGCCGACCCTGCGCACGCCGAACTTTCGGAACAAGGCGTCGTAGGCGGTGTCGTCACCGACAATTGATGCCGAGTGTGACGCAGCTATCGCGTGCGACGACTCCGATGCTCCGGTCTTGACAATCGTCATAGGCAGTCCACGGCGATGCGCCTCCACAGCGGCAGCGGCAAAGCGGTCCACGTCGTCGATGGCTTCGGCATAAAGGCCCACGCCCGTCACGTTTGGGTCGGCGACCACGGCCTCAAAGGCTTCGGCTAGGCCTATGTCTGCCTGATTGCCGACGGTAATCACATAGGCAACATCCATGAGGCGGCGAACCATTGTCAGGTTCACGGCGACATTGCCGCTTTGGCTGACAAACGCCACGCCGCTTTTGACCCGGCTCATACCGTGCAGGTCAGGCCATAGGGCAGCACCGGAGATCGCTGAAATAGTTCCGTAACAATTCGGCCCGACAAGTGGCATATCACCGGCAGCTTCAAGTAGCTCCTTTTGACGGGCAACACCTTCGGTGCCGACTTCGGCGAAACCTGAGGCGTGACCCACCGCGACTTTTGTTCCGATGGCTGCTAGGTCGCGCACTATGTCAATGGAGACGTCACGATCAACGGCAACAAAAGCAGCATCGGGTGGAGCATCGGAGAGTTCGGTGACGCTTGAGACGCTGCGGGCGGCATCTACTCCGGCTAGTTGGCGTTTGGGGTTTACACCCCAGATTTCGCCTTCAAAGTTGAGTACTTGTGTGGCTTCGACTGCTAGCTCCGCTGCTACTCCGCCGATGAAAGCAACAGATCTGGGATGCAACAGAGCGTCAAGTCGAGACATAGTTGACTTTAGGGGTTGACTTTAGGGGTTGGGTTGACGGCTAGAAGCTGACGGTAGGGGTGTGGCTAGACACCCAGTGGGCGCAGCATGTCACGGGACACGATGTGGCGTTGGATTTCGCTAGTTCCGTCCCAGATGCGATCCACACGGGCATCACGCCAAATGCGTTCCAACGGCAGCTCGTCCATTAAGCCCATGCCGCCGAGGATTTGAATCGCTTCGTCGCTGACAAATTGCAGCATTTCTGTGGCTGAGATTTTTGCCATGGCTGCGTCGGTGTCGGTCATTTCGCCTTGTGCTGATTTCCAAGCGGCCTTGTAGGTCATGAGCTCAGCCTCAGCAAGGCGCAGCTTCATATCAGCCAACTTGAACGACACGCCCTGGAACTTGCCTATCTTCTGCCCGAACTGTTCCCGTGTTGCTGCCCAGTCGAGCGCAACCTCTAGGGCACGATCTGCTCTGCCAAGACATGTGGACGCAACCTGGAGACGGGTGCTACCAAGCCACTCGTTGGCAACGTCAAAACCCTTGTGCTCTTCACCCAGCAGGTTTGCTGCGGGCACCTCGGCGTTATCGAAGTTCAAGATCAGGTTGTGGTAACCCCGATTTGACACGCAGTTATAGCCCGGCACACGCTCCACGCCAGGCGTGTCGAAGTCAACCAGAAACGACGAGATCAGCTTGCGCGGGCCACGCTCGGTTTCAATTTCGCCGGTTGCGGCAAACAAGATGACATAGTCGGCCATGTCTGCGTGGCTGATGAAATGCTTCGTGCCGTTGATGACGTAGCTATCGCCTTTGCGTTCAGCACGGCACGCCATTGCTCGCAAGTCCGAGCCGGCATCGGGTTCGCTCATCGCTAGGCACTCAACCTTTTCGCCCCGGATTGTTGGCATTAGGTATTTCTCGATCTGATCTCCCTGACAGGCTCGCAAAATGTTCGACGGGCGTGCCACTATGTACTGCAGGGCAAAGCAGGTGTAGCCAAAGGCACGCTCTGCCATCGCCAACGTCAGATCATCTAATCCGCCGCCGCCAAGCTCTTCAGGCATATTCGCTGAGTACAAGCCAGCGTCGATGGCACGCTGTTTGATCTGTTCCACTAGCTCTGGGCGGACCTCGCCTGTGCGTTCAACCTCTGCCTCATGCGGGACTAGTTCTTTTTCGACAAATGTGCGCACAGTGTCAACGACCATCTGCTGCGTCTCTGTTATTTCAAAGTCCATTTCTCTCCTTATCCACGAGTTGGCCTTTATCAGGCTTGAATGTGCTCACGCAAGCGTTGCGCGCATTCAACCCTGCCAGCCCAACTCTGCCAAATTCACCCCTTCAATGACCCGCAGCAGGTGGTCGGCCACGTTTATTGAGGGCTTTGGGGGTTGTCGAGCGGTCATCGGTTGGGAATACTCATTTGGCGACCCGCATTTTTAGGCAGCGGCAGGTGGGCATGGGCGGTGGCGATGGCGGTGACGGCGGTGGCTGGGGCAGGGAGAAGCTCGGTTGTTTTGCCGGCGTTGGTGTCAACATGGAGGAGCATTTGTTCGGTGGTGGCGACGAGATCGTCGTTTACGTACATCTCATGGTAAATGTGGAGGCGTTTGGAGTCGGCACCGAGGATTTGAGTGGTGACGTTTAGCTGGTCACCGAGTGAGACTTCTTTTAGGTAGTTGATGTGTGTTTCTGCGGTGAAGTACGAGTGTCCGTTGGCACGGTAGTCGTCGTCGATGCCGATGTAGCGAAACAGCCGATCTGATGCCCAGCCGAACGCGGTTAGGTATGCCCATTCAGCCATGTGACCGTTGTAGTCGACCCAGTCGGGTTCAACCGCAGCCGTGTATAGAGCTAACGGTGCTGCTGGTTCTGGGCCGTCGGGATGCCACGGGTCGACACCTAACCCTGAGATGAGGATGCGATCTTCGCGCTCAGCTATGAGGTTTCCTGCGCCAACTCCACAAGCTCGCAACGCGCGCATAACTGCGAGTAGATAGTCGTCACGCAGCTGCTCTAGCTCCGCTGTTGAACGCTCTCCAGATTGGGCTTCGCAACCGTCTGCCATTGCTTCGATCAGTTCGTCGGTTAGCTCGGGAGCTTCGAGCTTCGTCCAAGGGAGTTTCAGCGCTGGGCCGAACTGCCCGAGCATGTGACGCATCCCGCCTGCGCCACCTGCCAAGTGAAAGGTCAAGTTCGTGCCCATGCCTGCCCAGCGCAGGCCGGGGCCGTAGATGATCGAGTCGTCAAGTTCAGCAGTGGTTGCCACACCGTCGTTGACTAGGTGTAGCACCTCCCGCCACAGTGCCTCTTGGAGGCGGTCTGACAAGTAGCCCTCAATTTCACGACGCACGACCAGCGGATACATAACCAAATCGTCATAGTGAGTACGAGCCGTCTCAACGGTATCGCTGCTAGTGGCTTCGCCTGCGACGATCTCCACCAACGGCAACAGATAGACGGGATTGAACGGATGCCCGATGACGAACCGTTCAGGATGGGTCATCGGCTCCTGTAGGCGGGTTGGCAACAGCCCAGATGAACTGCTTGCGATCACCACCTCAGGCGCAGCGCTGGCATCGAGACGAGCCAGCAACTCCTGCTTCAGTTCTTCACGCTCAGGTGCCGACTCTTGTATGAAATCCGAACCTGCTGCCAACTCCTCAGGTGAGTCCGTCCAACGCAGCCGAGCGGGGTCAGCCCCTGGAAACAGACCCAGTCGGGTTGCCGAAGGCCATGCCCGCTCTACGGCTTCACGGAGACGCTGCTCGGCACCGTCGGCGGGATCCCAAGCAACCACGTCGTAGCCGCGGGCGAGTACTCGCACTACCCAACCGGCACCGATGACGCCAGTTCCTACAACCCCAATCGTCCGCGCCATCAGCGTTGAGAAATCTAGTTGATTTGCTGATAGTGCCCACTTATAAGTAGGGGCGGAATTAGCTAGCTATTGGCCCTGACGATCTAGCAACGCCTGTAGCTGATACTCATAATGATCGTGACGTGACTTTTTGATGACTTCTTCCCAACCAGGTCTGCCTGTGAATAGCTCTTCTCGAATGCCGTAGTCCAGTGTGTCTTCAATGATCGACTGCTCAACAAGACCACCTACCGGCACATGGGTGTCTTTAAATTGATCCTTGGATCGTCCTGCTAGCTCAAAAGCCCTTGCATAGGCATCGGAATGTGCGGCTACATGAAGATGCGGATTGCAGTAACTATTTGTTGGATGTCGGTCATAGTGGTGAGCAAACAGCATCTCTTCAGGAAGAACAAGTAGCTCGCAGTGGCTCTTGACCGTTTGCAACCACTTTCCAGTTTCATCAAGGTCAAAGGTGTACAACAGCTGCAATCCAAAGTTTGCCTTGGTTCCATCAATGCTCAACGGCACAGGTAAGCCTTTGTCATCGGCAGACTTAATTTGATAACCGACAGCGACTAGACCATCTCTAGTTCTGGCTGTATTCAGACGGGGCCCATGGGCAGCCGTCTGAGTCAACAGATTGCTCTTGGCATCGACAAACTTGTTTACAAGGCTGTGCAATGTCTCTTGCTCTCTGTTACTCAGCACGGTGTCCCACCAACATCCAAGTCATGCGAGCATCAGATGACTGAAACCGACCTGATTCTGCCTGAGCTTTCAACTCCTCCATTGTGCACCCAATGCGCGCAAGTGCCTTTTCGACACCGGCATTGGTCTCCTCTTCATTAAAAAACAACCAACCCGGCTGAAAGACCCAAGCACCATGCCTCTCGTATTTCTCCGCTAACACCGGATCGTCGGCAAGCACCTGTTTTTCCTCATCCGTGAGTTCCCTGCCTCCCACCGGACCCCATTCGTCAGGGTCCGGGTTATTTTCGGACGTGACTTTTTCAGGCAAGGCAAGTTCGCCGGTGCCGGCGCAGGTTGGACAAGACTGCGTGCTGACTACATCAGCACCGCCTGCATCTGGCGAGGCACCCTCGGCTGGCTTGGACTCAATCGACCCCACCATCTCATCGACGGTAACGGCATCGC
>JAAXHB010000023.1 GCA_012271125.1 Actinomycetota bacterium
GCCGTAAAGTGCTCGGAGCTCGTCTTTTCCTATTCCCAGACCGCTATCTACGCAGGTCAAGCAATCTATTGTGTTGCCTTCAAGGGCATCTTCGATTCGTTGAATTGCATGTCGGCCGACGCTTGGATCATCACCTGCAAACTTTCGAGCCTTTTCGAATGCGCTCCTATATACGTCTAAATGAGGGATACTCGACAGGGGACAACTTACGAGATTGAGTTTAATTACATGAGATGCGGTGACGGGGGGGGCAGCATCGATGGCATTCTGCAGAAGCTCGCGAATTACGGTTTCGTCATCTACCTTGTCTCTGTTAGCAAACAAACTCGCAAACCCATGTTCCACATCATCTACATCAGTGAAAATAAGCTCAGAGTCCAGCGTATTAGTCATTTAGTCACCGCACTGGCAGGGGAGTGTTTGGGTGTTCGCGCCTTCGCGGGGGCTGGGATCAGCGGCAATTTCGGCATAGCTAGGAGCGCGGAGCGAAAGAAAGCGGAATCGGTCAGCACCTTCGGAGGTAGCAGCTCGTCCGTAACGGCTCTCGATGTCAGCCCACCAGCCGATGGACATCGGTCCACTGTCTTTAGTTTCTTCGTTAGCAGCTAGTGCTCGCAGAGCGGCCTCACCTTTCATTGGACAGTAGACGCAATTCCCTTGGCGTCCGTCGATTCCCAAATCATAGGGCTGTGATTTCCAAAATATATCAACAGACTCTTTAGTTGCTTCATGATCGGACAACGGGCAAGCGATGGATTCGCCGGCAGGGTGGGAGTCGTAGCGACATTTCGAGCCAGTTGTGCCGTCATTGAGCATTGCATCAAACAAGGCTCGGTTAACGCGCTTGGGTTCGTCGGCACGCAAGCCGAGCAATGTCAAGTACTTGAACGGTGTGCCGTGACGTCCGGCAAGGTCGACTTCAGGTCGTTGACCGCCTTTGCGTTTGAGTTCGACTTGGGTGAAGATTTGCCAGCGTTGTTCGGGTCGCGCTGGAGGGTCTTGGTGAGCGAACCCTCTAATCGTCTCATATGCCTCTTGGGTGAATTGCTTGCCGGCGTAGCGCTCAGCGTCGTCAGCCGGTGATGACTGGGGTTCGGGATGGTGGTGTCCTAAATGCCGAGGGCCGGGACCACCGCTAAACCATTCGCCTAGAAGTTCAATGCCAGGGCGCACCTTGAGCGCTTGGGTACAAAATCGAAGTGAGCGGTTAGGCAACATCGCACGCAATGACGCGAGTGCTTCGAAAGCTGAGCCGTCTTCTCTGTATCCAGGAGAAAACGGTGGGTCATCTGGTGTTGCCTTACGCGTCCGATCTACGAGGCGGTAACCCTCGCGACGACGCCATCCTGTTCGAGAAGCCGTCTCATAGGTGCAAAACTCGAACCAGAAGCAAGGAATGCCGTGTTCGGCTTCAAGTTCGTCACAGACTTTGCGAGCGAACTCGTATGTCTCAGGGTGCTCGGCGGTGGTGTTTGCGAACAGCACCACGTCGTTGCGTTCAGCGGCTAGAGCCTTGCTCCTTGCCAACGACAGAACCATGGCTGCACTAGACCGCCCACCGGAAAACCGAACCACGTGAGGCATTTCGCGGTGTTCATCGGTTAGGTAGTCGGGTGCGCCGCAGATGGCATCTTTAGAGGCACCCTTGAACTTTCTTTTAGCGGTTCTTTCGATAGTGACAGCGACCATTGCAGCTCCTGCTCAGCGAGCAAGTCCGTGAACCACCAGGATCCATAGGTTAGATGGTGCGCCTATCTGAACTTGGGAATCCCAAGCAGAGGTGAGTTGGGCTGGCAGGGTTGAATGCGCGCAGCCGCGTTTAGCGCGAGCACATTCAAGCCTGATAAAGGCCAACTC
>JAAXHB010000024.1 GCA_012271125.1 Actinomycetota bacterium
CTCCAACCCCATCCCCCCCCCTGCAAATATCTCCCCTCCCCGCTACTCATAATCCCAAGTCGAGCTCATCGACTTCGATACTTTCGAGTCCTCCGGTCACATGACCCGACTCGAAAGGCGGTAGCACTAGTGAACGAAGACCTGATGAAGTTGATCAAGGACTACGCGACTCGAGAGCACGGTGAAATCAACGCTGAACTCCTAGGCAAGTCCAAAGACAACCTGATTTCCATGTTGATGGATCTTCTGACCAACTACTACAACGATCTCAACTCATCAACGCTTCGAGAAGCTCTAGTCGTCCTCCTAAGCGGCTACACCCTAAACACAGACAAGATTGGATATAACGGGTATAAGCAAGAGAGCTTCAACAATATCCCTCGGACAAGGTACTGCGAAGCAAAACCCAAAAACGTATTATCGGCGTCCAAGGCAAAAACAAAGCCAAAGCTTGATGGCGGTGGCAACTTCACCGACTATTCATGGGCAAAGCTTGATCGGCATTTTGCTGAGAACCCTGAAATGCTTGTCGCTGGATTTGTAGACGCTCGACTTGTCTATATTTTTCAATTTGACTTCAATGAACCTACGTTTGTGGAACGAATCACTGAACAGCTTGAGGCCAAGTACCCAGAGGGTGACGAGGTAGGAAAGTTTTTACGCAGCGCAAGCTTCACATTCAAGTCTTATAGCCAAGCTCAGTCGTTGAAAACAAAATGCGTTGTGACCAATGAGGTGCTACAAGAGTTGTATGCCGACAAGCACATTACTGGTCCCGTGTTTAAGCACTTAGAACTTGAGCTGAAGTCGGGGGGGGGGGGTGACACTCTCCAGCAGGCTGATCGTTGGAGACACGTTAGAAGAGTTGAGCAACTTACCCGACTGCGTTGTCAATGTCGGTATTACGTCGCCACCATACAACAAACAGGAAAAGCACAAAGGCTGGTTGGTGAAAAATGTCATCTATGACAACTACAAAGATGCGGTACCCGAGTCTGACTATCAAGAGCACCAAGTTGAAGTTCTAAATCAAATTTTTCGTGTAACAGTTCCAGGCGGTTCATTCTTCTACAACCATAAGTGCCGCTGGGAACGCGGAAAAATGTTCCACCCAATGGATTGGCTCCGCAAAACTGACTGGACAATTAGACAAGAGATCATCTGGGATCGTGTTATCGCCGCCAACATCCGCGGCTGGAGGTTTTGGCAGGTTGAAGAACGTGTGTATTGGCTCTACAAACCAATCGATAAACACCTGATAGGTCGTGAGCTTAAGTCTTCCGATGCTCGTCTAACGTCAATCTGGCGGGGTGTTCCAGAAGGTAAGAACCCTCACCCCGCCCCATTCCCTTTGTGGTTGCCAGCACGGTGCATCATTTCAACAGCTGGCACTGCTGAGCAGGCCGTAGTGCTTGACCCGTACATGGGTAGCGGCACGACAGCTGTAGCAGCCAAGTTGCTCAATCATTCCTATGTCGGCATTGATCGAAGCTCGGACTATTTGGAGTACGCCAAGAACAGGCTGGCGCGTGCTATGGAGGAACTCCCCAAGCTTCAAGATGAGTTGGCACTCCACAAGGTCAGCACCTCGTTCACTAAGCGCAAACAGATGGGCCGCAACGTCGGCAAACACCGTTCAACCACCCCCTAACCCCTCACCTTCAATCCCGAGGTCTTATCCGCACCCCACCATTCCGCGAATCCCTCCCCTTTCCTCACACCGCTTGCGGGTGCATCTCTACCCCGCCTCAACTCACCCAGGCGGAAGGTTCCGCCCTCCCCCTTCCCTCAACTTGCACTATAACCCTCTAACATATATAAGATAATATAAGAACTCATATGATATGCCAGGAGGCAAAGTGTCACGCCATCACAAACACAACGATCGCATCAAACTCCATTGGACGCCCCTACTCATACTTGCTGTGATGGCATTTGGTGTGTTCCTTGTTCTCTTCGGTGCAAGCACCCAGATATCTTGGAAGGTTTAACCCGTCTCATGATCACTATCGCCGTTACTGGGTGGGGTATTTCAAAGCTAGGGAAACTGGGCAAAGGTACCGGACCACTAATCTGCTAGGTTGCTAGAGCAGATAAACCATCAATGAAAATCATCAAAGGAGGTAATGATGACCCCAATGCAAGAAAAATTAGGGCTACAGATTGAAAACCCTCGCCGGCTGAAGCTGATCGGCAGGATTGGCACTGTTGCGGTGGCGTTGTCTGCGTTATGCATCGCAGTGATCGCTTTCGCGATTAATGACCCGTTTGTCGGTTTGCTCTATCTTGTGGCGTGCCCCATCGCATCCGCCAAGTACTACAACTACGTCCACACCCTCGCCGCCACCCCCTAACCCCCCACATCCCCAAACCCGATACCCTGAATCGCTCCATTAAAGTCTTAGTCCGTCAACTAGTGAAAGGACGCTCAAAGTGAACTACGAAGAAGTTATCCGTGAAGGTTCTCGTATCAAAGCGTTCGGCCTCGGCGTTGCCAGCATCTTCGATTTCATGGGCAATTTCGGTCCTCAACCCGACATCAAGCCCAACCGCTACAAGGTTAAGTACAAGGTGCCCTCTCAAAGCAGTTGGCAACGTGCAGGAGATGATGTGGCGCGCTCATGGGAACAGGTTGGTAGCTATATGTATACGGCGATGGATCAAGTCAAACTTGAGCATCCTGAATTGGCAAAGGTAGGCCAAGTATCTGAATTGATTCGAAACTGAGTTCACGCTATGTCTGACGCCGACCACTCGAACATGCGGCCAGATACTAGGTTAGAGGAACAGGTTCCTATAGATGACTCTTCAGGTGTTGATCAGTCGTCTAGCGAAGTTGGGCGGTCAGTTGAGCTTCGTGCAAGTTCTATAGCAACTTCATACTCAGGTCCTCTGCCGCCGGCTCAGCAGTTTGCTGCCTACGAAGAAACTTTGCCAGGTAGCGCTAACCGGATTCTTGTTGTCACGGAGTTAGCGGCTCAAACTGATCGCGAGGTGCAGACTCGTGCGCTTGGTCTACAGGAACATGAATTGACCCTTAATCATGAGCAAGAAATGTCGCGGATCCGAGGGGCAAACAGGTATGTAATATCTAGTCTGTTAGTTACCGGCTTTGTGTCATTAGCTGCTATTGGTGCTGCATGTTTGTTTGCCGTTTTGGGGTACCAAGGCCCGGCTGCGATTGTAGGAATCGGGCCAGTGGTAGCCGTATTACTGAGTGCATTATTTGGGATATTGAGACGTCCACAAACTTCCACGGAAGAATTACAAGCCACCGAAGACTTAAGCACCTAGCTATGGGTGGGTCGGTAAATGTCGGGTTCGATATACATCGGCCGAGCTATCGGCACTACTTCCCGCACCGCTGCCTCAACCCGATTGATCGCCTCAGTTAATTGCTCCATGTCATAGGCAGGATCAAAAGCCACTTTCGCCCCAACCAGTAGCTCCTCTGGCCCAAAATGTTGTGTCCGCACATGAATCAACTGCTGCACTCCCTCGGTACCTTCAATCGCAGCTCGAATCGACGCCAAATGTGCCTTAGTCGCCCCCTCACCCAGCAACAAGCTCCGCATCTCCACCGCTAACACTGCGGCAATCAACCCCAGCAAGATGCCAATTGACAGCGTCCCAATCCCATCCCATACAGGCGCATCAAATATTTCAGCAATCGCCAACGCCACGGTCGCAAACACCAAACCCGCTAGTGCCCCCAAATCCTCCAACAGCACAACCGGCAGCTCCGGCGTACGCGACCGTTTCACAAATGTCGCCCAAGACGCCTTCCCACGCACCTTGTTGGATTCAACAATTGCCGTCCCCATAGACCATGACTCCAACAAAATGCCAATACTCAGCACAGAAAACGCCCAAATCGGCGACGAAATCTCATGCGGATGTCGAATCTTGTCCAACCCCTCATAGATGGCAAACAGCGAACCAATAGAAAACAACACCAACGCCACCACAAAAGACCAGAAATAACGCTCCCGCCCATACCCAAACGGATGCTCCGGCGTGGCATCACGCTTAGCCAGCCGCCCACCCATCAACAACAACCCCTGATTGCTCGTGTCAGCAACACTATGGATCGACTCCGCCAGCAGCGAAGACGCCCCCGTAAACAAAAACGCCACAAACTTGGCAATCGAAATTCCCAAGTTCGCAAAGAAAGCCGCCAAGATCGCCTTGGTTCCGCCGCTAGCCGCCATTACTCACCTCCATCATGAGCCCAGACCCCAAAAGCTACGCCACCATCAATCCAACGCAGCACCACCGACACGCCGAAACTGCGTAGCGTAGAGCCGTGCGAACCGGCATCTTCTTATTCGGCGGCGTCGAAATGCCCGACGCTGGCGCTGGCCCACCCGCAGCCACCGACCGCCGCTACAGCAACGAAGAAATGTGGCGTGCCACCGAACAAATCCTCGACATGGGCGTCCTCAGCGACCAGCTTGGCTTCGACTCCTTTTGGCTGACCGAACATCATTTCCAATACGAAGGCTACGAAGTCATCCCCAACGGCATCCTCACCGGCGCAATCCTCGCCGAGCGCACTGAAAAAATCCGCATTGGTATGGCGTTCAACATCGTCCCGCAGTGGCACCCCCTCAAACTCGCCGAAGATTTCGCCACTCTTCACAACATCTCCGGCGGCAGAGCCATCCTCGGCGTCGGCAGAGGCACCGTCCCCCGCGAAGCCGAAGTCCTTGGCAGCAAAATCGGCAGCTTCGACAACCCCGACATGGCAAACGCCGACGAGTTCAACCGCCGCCAATTCGATGAAGCCATGCAGGTCATCCGCCTCGCCTTAGACAACGAAACTTTCTCCTTCCACGGCGACGTCTACGACTTCCCACCACCGGGCATCCCTGACCGCGGCGGCTTCGTCGAGGAACTAACCCTCGTCCCCCGTCCCCTGTACCCCTATGAAACCTGGCAAGCAATCACCTCGCCGCCAACGCTGGAGCAGGTGCCACGCTGGGGCTGGGGCGGAGTGTTTTGGAACAACCATCATTCTTTTGTGAAACACCACTGGGAGCGTTTCGCCGAGATTTATAACGACGTTCACGGCACCGAACTATCCCAAGGCGAAAAACGCCTCCTCGTGTTATCTGTATGTATCGACGACACCTACGAAGCCGCGATCGACTCGGTGCGCAACGGCCATGACGAGTTCTGGAAGTTCCTCGGCCCTTACGGTTGGAGCCGCGGCTACATGGGCTCCGACGGCAAGCCGTCCGCTCCCGGCCTCATCCCTACCTTGGAAGATTCCCTCGATCAGAAAACCTGGGCTGTCGGCACGCCTGAACAAGTCGCCGAAACCATCAACTTCTACAACGAACAACTCGGTGGCTTAGAAAACCTGCTGATCTTCCCGGCAATGCCCGGTGACCCCTACTCCAAAGTCGCCGACCAACTCCACCGCCTCTCCGAACAAGTCCTCCCCCTCATCTAACGTGCGGGTCCTGCTCCTAGACGGATACGAGCCATCTAATCCAGATCGAATCATCACCGATTTCGCTCAAAAACAACTCAGAAAACAGGGTCACGAAGTAGCCCTAATCACTTGTCAAGACTGGAATCTTGTGATGTCATCTGACGAACGGGCTGCCTATCACAGCGACCAGCCGATTATTTCCGACGACGTTCAGGACTCCGTAAATCGCTTACGACAGGCTCAAGCAATGTTGTTTTGCTATCCAAGTCAAGCTTTCTCAGTCCCAGCCTGCGTAAAGGGTTGGCTGGAACGGGTGCTGGTGCCAGGCGTCGGCTTCGTCTTCGACGACCAGCACAAAGTCAAACCCGGCATGACCAACATCCGCCGTGTTGGTGCCCTTACCACCAGCCCCCACACACTATGGCGCCGAATACGAGCACGCGACGCCGGCAAACGTACAACAGCTCGCACCCTGCGTCTCAGCTGTCACCGCCGCTGCTGCATCACCTTCAAAGTCCTCCCCAATAGATCTTCCACAAAGTCCTTCGACCCAGTCAAAACCCAAGCCACCATCACACACGCCCTAAAAAAGTGGTAGAAGACGAACCCTGCGTAAGTCGGGCTAGCAGGGTTGAGTGCTCTTTGCTGTTACGTAGGGGCGAGATTGGCAAATTTATTTCGGGAACGTCGAGCCGTAGCGAGAGACTGGGTAGGTCTAATGGAAGTGCGGATAGTTGGGCTGGCAGGGTTGAAAGAGCAAGGAGAGCGTGAGTGGGATGGCAGGATTGAAGTTAGGTGGTGGTAGGGGTGAGCTTGGAAAATCTTGGTAGTAGGGGTGGTGCGTGAGTTGGGCTGGCAGGGTTGAATGCGCGCAACCGCGTTTAGCGTGAGCACATTCAAGCCTGATAAAGGCCAACTCACGCTGTTGGGAGTCTCGCCTAGGACTAGAAAAGGTGAAGAGTGGTAGCATGAGCCGACTTGTGGCGACCCGAATGGGAGGCTAGTGGAGCAGACTGGCAGCGAAGACGAGCTCGTCTTCGACGGCATCGGCATGACCTTCCCCGATGGCACCGAGGCACTAAGAGGCATCAACCTGTCGGTGCGTCGCAACGAGTTTGCGACGATTGTCGGTCCGTCGGGATGCGGTAAATCAACGCTTTTGTATGTCGCCGCGGGCTTGCTCAAGCCAACCAGCGGCAAGGTAACCGTCGAAAGCAAACAGCTTGGTTTCGTTCAGCAGGATGCGAATTTGCTGCCTTGGCGCACGGTACAAAAAAACGTCGAGCTACTTATGGAGCTCCACAAGGTCGACTCCGACGAGCGCAACAACCGCGCCTCTGACGCCATCGAAACCGTCGCCCTCAAGGGTTTCGAAAACCATTATCCCAAGTCGCTTTCAGGTGGCATGAAGATGCGAGCCTCTCTAGCTAGAACTCTCACGATGAGACCACCGGTTTTCTTATTTGACGAACCTTTCGGTGCGCTTGACGAAGTAACGAGACAGCGTCTTAACGAAGAAACCCAGTCCCTGTTCCAGTCCGAACGTTTCGCCGGCCTGTTCATCACTCACTCAATCAACGAAGCCGTCTTCATGAGCACCACGGTTCACGTAATGTCAGCCCGCCCAGGTCGTATCGTCGCCACTTTCGAAGTCCCCTTTGAATACCCACGACAACACGAAATCCGCTTTACCCCAGAGTTTGCCGAACTCGGCGGCGAAGTCTCCAAAGCCCTGCGAGCCTCCTACCTATGAGCGACCCAATGAGCCCCGAAACCACAACCCCCGAAATCACAACTCTCGAAACCACCGACAACTACATCCACGACGCCGCCCCCCCCACCGCCTACCGCACAAAATCCAAAGCACAAGAACTCGCCGAATCATTCCTCCCACCGATCATCCTCGGTGCCGGCGTGCTCGGCTTCTGGTACTTCATCTCCTATGTAGTCCTCGAGGAAAGCAAACGCTTCCTGCTCAGACCCCCGCATGAAGTCCTCGAAGTCGGCGTTCTCAACTGGGACAACTTCTCCGAAATGCTCGATGGCTTATTGTCATCCACAAGAGTCGCCCTCATCGGCCTCGCCATCTCAATAATGATCGGCTTCTTCTTAGCCATGTTGATGAGCCAAGCCAAAGTCGTCGAACGTGCCATCTTCCCGTACATGGTCACCCTCCAAGCCATCCCCATCCTCGCCATCGTCCCCATGATCGGCTTCTGGTGGGGTTACGGCCAAACCTCTCGTGTCGTCGTTTGCATCATTATCTCGCTGTTCCCGATCATCGTCAATACTCTCTTCGGCCTACAATCCGCCGATCGAGCCATGCATGACCTTTTCACACTCCACAAGGCCAGCCGCTTCTTACGCATGCGCAAGCTCATGTTCCCCGCAGCACTGCCGGCAGTGTTCGCCGGTCTGCGCATCTCAGCGGGCCTTTCAGTCATCGGCGCAATCGTCGGCGACTTCTTTTTCGGCAGGGGTGCCATCGGTATCGGCCAGCTCCTGCGCCGTTACGCCAGTCAGCTACAAGGCGAAGAGTTGCTCACATCGGTGATCCTGTCGTCGCTGCTAGGCATCGTGGTCTTTTGGACCTTCGGCTGGCTGCAAAATCTGGTAATCGGCAAGTGGCATGATTCCAGCGAGAGATGATTCTCGAACCATCCAGCTCGGTCAAATGACGACCCGCTGGTCAACCAACCCAATTGGGTTACAAACCGACTCGACACGTATCGGGTCACGAACCGACCCAATCGGGTCAATCCTGGAAGGGGTATCAATGAAACACAAGAAAGCCTGGGTTTCTTGGCTTGCGCTGTTGCTTACCTTTGGCCTAGTCGCTGCTGCTTGCGGCGACGATGACGATAGCAGCTCAAGCGCAGTCGTCATTGCCGAGGGCATTTTGACAGACGTCTGCCCAAGCCCTCTGATCGTTCAGACGGACTGGTTCCCAGAGTCTGAGCACGGCGCTCTGTACCACATGATCGGTGACGGCTACAGCGTCGACACTGCCAACAAGGTCGTGAGCGGCCCGATGGTGCTTGACGGCATCGACCTCGGTATCGAGTTCGAAGTCCGCACCGGCGGTCCTGCTATCGGCTTCGCTCCGGTGTCGTCGTACATGTACACCGACACCAATATCCATCTCGGCTATGCCTCAACTGACCAGCAGGTTCTGCAGTGGGCCGACGCTCCGCTCGTGTCTGTCGTGGCACCGCTTGAGCGCAACCCGCAGATGGTCATGTGGGATCCTGAGACTTATCCGAACGTGACCGGTCTTGCCGATCTCGGCGACGAGGGCATCACCATAAACGTCTTCGGCGGCGGCACCTTCTCTGAGGTGTTCATCGCCCAGGGCATGTGGTCACAAGATCAGGTCGACCCGTCCTATGACGGCTCACCAGCTCGCTTCATCTCCGAAGGCGGCGCAATCGCCCAGCAGGGCTTCGCTTCCGCTGAGGTGTATTCCTATGAGCACGAGCACGAGGCATGGGGCAAGCCGGTCGCTTTCGAGCTGCTGCACGACGCCGGTTTCCAGATTTACTCTCAGACCATCGGCATCCGTCCCGCCGACAAGGAGACCCTGCGTCCCTGCCTCGAGTTGGTCGTTCCTGTGATCCAGCAGGCCATCGTCTCCTATGACGAGGCACCCGCTCACGGCAACGCCGTCATCCTCGACGCAGTCGAGCGTTTCGACGACTTCTGGGTCTACTCAGCTGAGCTCGCCGACTATTCGGTGCAGGCTCAGCGTGACTTCGGCCTGATTGGTAATGGTCCCGACAACATTGTCGGCAACATGGAAGAGAGCCGCATTCAGGGTGTCATGGACGACATCCTGGCGACGCATCTCGCCGACAACGTCGCCGACGGTCTTTCCGCTAGCGACTTGTTCACCAACGAGTTCATCGACGAAACCATCGGCTTCTAACAACAACACCGGGGGCTCAGCCCCCAACACCAACGGGCCTCACAGCCCAAAACGGGGCGGGGCTTTATGCCCCGCCCCTTCCACATCTCTACACGTAAGGCTCTTCCGGGCTGTCGATGCGAGATTTCAGGAACTCACCGGCACGGATAGGGGAGTAGCGGCTCGGATTTTCAGCGGTGACACAGCTTGCTATGGGTTCAACGACGACATCTGGATCAGGGTTTATGAAGAACGGGATCGTGTACCTATCTTCCGCTGATCCCGATGACGACGACGATTCCGATGACGACGACTTCGACGATGATTCCGGTGACAACGACTTCGACGACGATGATCCTGACGACGCCACGACCCGATGCGGCGTAGATCGGTAACGATCATTAGTCCAGCGTGCCAACATGTCCCCGAGCTGGACGATGAGACTCTGCGCCGGCACCTCAACTGCTTGCCACACCCCGTCTAAAAGCACTTCTAATCCCGGCTTGCCATCAACTGCCAACATTGTGATGAGCCCATAGTCAGTGTGAGCACTGCTCAACACCCTCGCATCCTCACCCCCGACCTCCGAATCCACTCCTCCCGAGTAATGCAGCATCCGCAGCCGACACTGCGGATCGATCATCCTTGAAGCAAAAAATCCTGGCTCTCCCAAAGTCCCCGCCAATGCCTCAAGCACTTTTCCGGCAACACCTAGTGCCGCGTTCTGATAAGCCCGCACCGCTTCCTCGAACCCAGCAACCCCCAGAGCCTCTATCGCTCCAAGGTCAACCTCATCGCCCAACCCAATATCAAGATGCTCCGCTGCTAAATACGACCCAACAGATTCACCAGTATTCGCCACATACCCATACCGATCCACCCTCGGCACTCGCGCCTTGACTTCATCGCTTTGCCCAAAGAACCCACGACTCGCCCCAAACACAGCACTTAGCTCAGCATCTATCCCATGCCCCGCAACCACAAACAGCCCATCTTCCCTGCACACCCGCTCCACCAGATCCACCAACCCTGCTAGATCCACTAACCCTGCGCCCTGTCCCGCAATATCCACAACCACCGGCTCGTACCCAGACACACTTACAGGCACTTGTTCGTTTTCCGCTTCAACGTTGTTCGTTGGGCTGGCGGGCTTGAATGCGCGCAACCGCGTTTAGCGTGAGCACATTCAAGGCCGATAAAGGCCAACGAACATTGCCATTACCGAAAGAGTTCGGAGTGTTGGGTGGTTGAGGCGACGAGACGGCCGGATTTAAAAACCTTGCGGGACATGGGCGCATCCGCAATCGCCTCACGCAAAGACTCCGACTCAATTGCCACAAAATCCGCTGGATCTCCTACTTCGAAGCGAACCGGACGTAATCCAATGACCTCGCGTGAAGTGTTTGACACCATCTCAAAGGCAGCTTCTGGGCTTAGATGCCCTGCCATAACCAACAAAGCAGCCGTTTCGAGCGGATCGCTGCGTCCGACAAGGTTGAACGGGTCCTGCACATTGTCCGCCCCCGCAGCAACATCCACGCCCGCAGCTTGCAACGCCTTGATCGCAGTAAGACCCCTTGGCGTAGCAGTTGGCTCTTCGCGACCCTGCAAGAACAGATTGGTTTGAGGCAGCGTCACCACCGCGACATCCGCCTCAGCAACCTCAGCGGAAATCTTTTCCTGCATCTCAGGCGTGTTCATCCCAAGACTCACGCAGTGACTCGCCGTCACCGTCCCAGAGAACCCGTTCTCCATCCGTTGCCTACAGATTTCTCGCAAGGTCAACATGTCCGCATCCAGCGTTTCGTCGGTATGAAAATCAACGTCTAATCCAGCATCCATCGCCGCCGCAAACGCCACAGCAATCTGGGCAGCAGCATCCGGTTCATGATGAGGACACCCTCCAACGAGATCAACCCCAGCTTCAATCGCTAGTTCTAACGCCCGCCGATTGCCCTCTGATTCTGGTCCTGTCATCGGCGACGCCGTCAACGCCACCGTCGTCACATCCAACATCCCAGAAAACCCCGCCGCAGCCTCTTTGACTGCTCTCACATTGTCTCCACCAGTGGATTCCAACACGTTCACATGTGTCCGCACAGCCGTAACCCCATGAATCAAAAGCATTTCCATGGCTCGCTTGGCTCGTTCAACCGTGTGTTCATAGGAGAACTTGCCCGCTGCCGCTGCTTCATGCCAACCATCGATGGCACCGCGCAAGTCCCCAGCCGGGTTTGACACCAAATCAGCCGTTAACGCCTTATCAAGGTGAGCGTGTGGTTCCGCCATTGCCGGCACCACCACCCACCCCCCCAGATCCAGATCCCCACCAACATCTTGAGTCGTCTCACTCCCCGCAGCACCAACAGATGAAATCAACCCCGTCGATGCATCCACCTCCAGATCAACGACTCTCCCATCCCCCAACCGCGCATTCCGAATCATCATCTCAAACTACCCCGACACACAAACGGAGGGGGGCGAGCCGGCGTGAGTTGGGCTGGCAGGGTTGAATGCGCGCAACCGCGTGGAGCGTGAGCACATTCAAGCCTGATAAAGGCCAACTCACGCAGGCCCGTAAGTTTGTGGAAGTGCTACCTAGGCCAATTATTTCCAGCGGCGCATGGCTTGGGCGGCTTCCTTATCGGCTTCAGCTTGGACAAGCTCACGTCGCTTGTCGCCTTTGGTGCGTCCCCGTGCCAGAGCCAGCGACAGCTTGGCTCGACCCT
>JAAXHB010000025.1 GCA_012271125.1 Actinomycetota bacterium
AACACCAACGGCAGCCAGTTCTTCATTATCAGTGGTTCCCAAGGTGCTGCCTTGCCGCCGCAGTATTCGCTTTTCGGCAAGGTCGTCGCCGGCGGAGACATAGTCGAGGCGATGCAAAATGTTGAAACAGGCTCTGGTGATCGTCCCGTTCATGACGTCACCATGACCTCAGTAACGATCACCGAATCTGACTAGACAGGAAACGATCTAGACAACATACGAATAGGAGTAACGCAATATGGCAATCAAAACTGTCGGCGTAATCGGCGTTGGCACAATGGGCAGCGGCATCGTTGAGGTTGCCGCCCGCAACAAGCTCAACGTCGTCGCCCGAGAAGCCTCACCCGAAATCCTCGAAACCGCCAAGGCACGAGTCGAAGCGTCGATGAACAAGGCCGTCGAGCGCGCCAAGATGGAAGAAGCCGACCGCGACGCATCCCTTGCCGCTATCACCTGGACTGACGACCTGGGCGACCTTGCGCCATGTGATCTCACCATCGAAGCCATCGTCGAAAACCTGTCCGCCAAGCTCGAAGTCTTTGGCGCTTTGGACGGAATCCTCGGCGATCAAGCAATCATGGCAACCAACACTTCGTCGATTCCCATTATCGACATTGCCATGGGCACGTCACGACCTGAGCGCGTGCTAGGTCTGCACTTCTTTAATCCAGCAACAGTTATGAAGCTCGTTGAGCTGATCTCAACGCAACGCACTGACGATGCCGTCGCCGCTGAAGTCACGACTTTTGCGACCGACGTGCTCGGCAAGCGTGTCATACCAGCTCCTGACCGTGCCGGCTTCATCGTCAACAAGTTGCTCGTGCCGTACCTGTGCCAAGCCATTGAAATGTACGAAGGAGGCCACGCTTCGGCTACTGACATTGACGAAGCCATGAAGCTTGGCGCAGCTCACCCAATGGGCCCGCTTGAGTTGGCTGACCTAGTCGGTCTTGACGTTTGCCTTTGGACAGCCGAGTCTCTTTATGACGAATACGGTGAACGTTTTCTCGCGCCGCCGCCGCTGCTACGCCGCATGGTCGCCGCCGGCCACCTCGGTCGCAAAACCAAAAAAGGCTTCTACACCTACTAGTAGCCCTACCCCGAGCACCGCTATCCAATGGTTAGGTGGGAGCGGTGGGTGAGCCAGTTTTCGGAGACGACACGAGCTTGGCGTTCATATGAAATCGCCCCATAAGCGACTTCGTGTCTGCGGGTCTTGAACAACAACCTCATGTACTCCGAGACATAACCCCACCAAAAACGCGACAACCCCAGTCGTTCATACTGCAACACATGGACCAGCTCATGTGCCAGTAGCTCCGAATAGTCACCCACTAGCTCGCGGTGGCACAAGAAAACCCACCGCCCCAAAGTGACCGCCCGCACCCCCGGCCCAAGCCAACCCACACGAATTAACCGCACCCGTTGCCCCAAATCTGTCGACAGACCAAAGGCAGCAATTTCTGCGCTGGTCAAGCCTCTTACTTTGCGCACCCGCAACCCCTGAAACCATTGTGTAACGACCTTCATCGAACAGTCGCGATTTAACAGTCTCTATGCCAGCTGCAGCCACCAGCGGTGTCTTCCACCACCACACCCATCTCCGCTAACTGATCCCGGATCGAATCCGCCAACGCAAAATCCTTGGCTTCGCGTGCTGCTTGACGTTGCGCTACCAGGTCATCAATCTCAGTGTCTGGGGTTTCGTCTATGACCTCCAATCCCAGCACCGCTGCCAACTTCAACGCGGTCATTGACAGCTCCGCCGAGCAATCGTCGCCGGCGTCAATAGATGCATTGGCTTTGCGTACTAGCTCAAAGATCACACCAAGCGCTTCGGGCGTGCCCATGTCGTTATCCATGGCCTGACGAAACGCCCCAACTGCGTCGGCGGCTTCGTTGCCAGCCGCCTCCAAATCGTCAACAACCTGTGCACGGGTCAAACAAGCCCGTCGTGCTAGAGCATCCAGCCGAGCTGCCGCCGTTCGTGACGATGCCATCAGCTCAGCGTTCACTTCCATCGTCTTGCGATAATGCGTCTGCAATACCAGCAGGCGAAATGCCCGCCCATTCTGCGGATGCTCCTCCAACAACTCCCCAACCGTGCGGAAGTTGCCCAGCGACTTCGCCATTTTCGCCCCGTCCACATTGAGCATCGCGTTATGAATCCAATGCCGAGCAAACTCCCGCCCCGCACCAATGGCCTCAGCACGCTCATTGGTGTGATGCGGAAAAACAAGGTCATCGCCGCCGCCATGCAGGTCGAAACCGTCACCAAGCAAACCCAAACTCATCGCCGCGCATTCAATATGCCAACCCGGACGTCCCTCACCCCACGGCGACGGCCAGGTCGGCTCACCCGGTTTCGCTGCCTTCCACAGAGCGAAATCCAGCGGGTCTTCCTTGGTCTCATCCACCGCAACCCGACTCCCAGCCGACTCCGCCAAGTCAGCAAGGTCACGATGCACCAGGTCGCAATACCCAGGCACCTTGTGCACCCGCAAATACACACCTGAATCAGTCACATACGCCGAATCATTCCCCACCAGCTCTTCGATAAATGCCACCATCTCAGCAACCCATTCAGTGGCATGAGGCGTGTCATGAGGTGCCAACACCCCCAGCGCCGCCATCACATCTTTGTAGACAGCCTCCCATTCAGTCGCCACCTCAGATTCGCTGCGCCCCTCCTCGTTAGCACGCTTAATGATCTTGTCGTCAATGTCGGTGATGTTGGCAACATGGCGCACCTCATAACCGCACCAGCTCAAATAACGACGCAACACGTCATAAGTCAGCGACGAACGGGCGTGGCCAAGATGTGGGTGGTCGTATACCGTCGGCCCGCACACATACATGTCAACGTGCTCTGGCGAGCGCAACTCCAACGGCTTCACCGCCCCGCTCAACGTGTCATACAACTTCATGTGCCCTCACCTACAAAGGGACGGATCGCAGTGCCAGATGACGGGCTTCATTCGGGAAATTTTTTCTGTCACCGATCCGCTTCACGCTTCGAGCCTGCGTTCCGTCTCTTCCGTTAGCACTACCCAGTCTCTCGCTACGGATCGACGTTCCCGAAATAAATTTCCCGAACTCACCCCTACTCACAAAGGCAGCCTGACTCTTGTGGCCGTGCTGTGAATCTTGTGTGCGGGACGACATGAGTTTTAATTCTGAAGGGAAATGTGTGCGGGGCGACATGGGATTTAATTCTTTAGTGCGATGCCGCAGAGGTTGCATAGGTCTTTGAGTGTGCGGGCGGCATCCGAAGTGTTGTCTGATGATGTGTGGATGGCCGACGCTAGTTCTTCTAATAAGTCTTTTGCTTGGGGGGTGTTGAGGTCGTCGTCGAGGGCAGCTCGGAGTTCGGTTGCGTAGCGGGTTGCGTCAAGCTCTGGGCCGACAGTTGGATTGCTTGTCTTCTGGGTGGCGGCGATGAGCTTGTCAAGCAAGGCGATGCCAGCGTCAATATCGGTGTCGACCCATTCGAAGTCGCTGCGATAATGCGTCCCCATAAGCGCAAGGCGAATAGCGGAATGTTCAGCCTGCTTTGCTAAGTCGCTTACAAAAACAAGATTCCCAAGCGACTTCGACATTTTCTCGCCGTCGTAACCAACGAGCCCGCAATGCATCCAGTGCCGTACAAACGGCTCCCCAGTCGCCGCTTCAGATTGTGCCCGCTCGCATTCATGATGCGGAAAAATCAAATCACTGCCACCGCCGTGCAAATCGATCTGATTTCCCAGCAAACCCATCGCCATAGCTGAGCACTCGATATGCCACCCCGGTCGCCCCGCACCAAACGGCGACTGCCACACCGGTTCATCCTCCGCTGACGGCTGCCACAACACAAAATCCAGTGGATTGCGTTGCCGCTCATCGTCAGGCGTGCCACCACGCTCAGCCGCCATGGCAACCATCGTCTCCTGATCATGTCCGCACAGCTCCCCGAAGCCGTCAAAGGTCGACACGTCAAAATACGTTGTGCCACCAGTCGTGTAGGTGTGCCCCTTAGCACTTAGCTGCTCCACCAGCTCAACCATCTCAGTGATCCACTCGGTGGCCTTGGGCTCCGACGCCGGCTCATGCGTCCACAACGACTCCATGTCGCTGTGAAACCGCGCCGTCTGATCAGCCGCCAACGCCTCAAAGTCCACGCCCAGCTCACGAGCCTTCGGCAAGATCGAGTCATCGACGTCGGTGATGTTGCGAACCATCGTCACCTCATGACCGCTGTCAAGCAGCCGCCGAATCAGCAAGTCATAGGTCAAATACGTGCGGGCATGACCCAAATGCGTGCTGTCATAAGGGGTAATCCCGCACACATACATGCGAACATCACTGCGATTTTGCGGCACAAAATCAACGACACGCCCAGCCGCCGTGTCGTACAACCGCACCCCCTGAGGCTACCCACCCCTAGATTTCACAAGCCCTGCCATAATTCGGCTTGTCGGAAATTGACGGGACTCAGTCGGAAAGCTTTTTTCTGCTCCAGAGCGGCTTAACGCTTCGAGCCTGTGTTCCTTCTCTTCCGACGGACATACTCAGTCTCTCGCTACCGCTCAACGTCACAGAAAAAACTTTCCACCTTCGCCCCTACGAGTCCAGACAGAGACGGCGTGAGTTGGGCTGGCAGGGTTGAATGCGCGCAACCGCGTTTAGCGTGAGCACATTCAAGCCTGATAAAGGCCAACTCACGCTGTAAAACCCCTTATGACACACACATAGGGGTAGGTAGTCTTGAGGGGATGGTTGAGTTGAGGTCACATACGACGACACAAGGCCGAAATATGGCAGGCGCCCGCGCTTTATGGCGTGCCACCGGCATGAAAGACGACGATTTCGACAAGCCGATTGTGGCAGTCGCGAACAGTTTTACGCAGTTCGTCCCAGGTCACGTCCATCTCAAAGACCTCGGCCAGCTCGTAGCTAGAGAAATCGAAGCCGCTGGCGGCGTCGCCAAAGAGTTCAACACAATCGCTGTCGACGACGGCATCGCCATGGGTCACGACGGCATGCTCTACAGCCTCCCAAGCCGTGACCTGATCGCCGACTCGGTCGAATACATGGTCAACGCCCACTGCGCCGATGCCCTCGTGTGCATTTCGAACTGCGACAAGATCACCCCGGGGATGCTGATGGCAGCGATGCGGCTCAACATTCCGACCGTGTTCGTGTCAGGCGGGCCTATGGAAGCCGGCAAAACGAAGCTCGCCGGAGTCAGCGTCAAGCTCGATTTGATCGCCCCGATGATCGCCGCTGGCGACTCCAGCGTCAACGACGCTGACCTCGCCGAAATGGAACGCTCCGCCTGTCCGACCTGCGGGTCATGCTCTGGCATGTTCACCGCCAACTCTATGAACTGCCTCACAGAGGCGATGGGTCTGTCGCTGCCGGGCAACGGCACCGTGCTCGCCACCCACTCCGACCGTAAAGAACTGTTCCTCGAAGCCGGGCGACGCATCGTCGATCTGGCACGCCGCTACTACGAAAAAGATGACGACTCGGTGCTGCCACGCGAAATCTGCAACGCCTCAGCATTTGAAAACGCCATGCGCCTCGACATCGCCATGGGCGGCTCCACCAACACCGTTTTACACATCCTCGCCGCCGCCAAAGAAGCCGAAGCCGACTTCACGATGGCAGACATCGACCGCCTCAGCCGCTCCACACCCAACATCTGCAAGGTCGCCCCATCTACGCCGGACTACCACGTGGAAGACGTCCACCGGGCCGGTGGCATCATGGGCATCCTCGGCGAACTCGACCGTGCCGGCCTGCTCAACACCTCGGTTGCAACCATTCACTCCGAAACGCTTGGCACCGCCATAGAGCAATGGGATGTGATGCGTGACCCATCGCCTGAAGTCACCGAGTTTTACCGAGCCGGCCCTGCGGGAATCCCCACCCAGCAGGCATTCAGCCAGTCAACACGCTGGGACACACTTGACCTTGACCGAGCCGGCGGCTGCATCCGCAGCGTTGATCAGGCCTACACCCAAACCGGCGGACTGGTCGTGCTCTACGGCAACCTCGCCCCCAACGGCTGCATCGTCAAAACCGCCGGCGTGGACGAGTCCATCTTCACTTTCTCAGGCCCAGCAAGAGTTTTCGAAAGCCAAGACTCAGCCTGTGCCGGCATTTTGGACGACTCCCCAACCGGCCTCGGCGCAGGTGACGTTGTCGTGGTGCGCTACGAAGGCCCTCGTGGCGGGCCGGGCATGCAAGAAATGCTGTACCCGACGTCTTACATCAAGTCACGCGGACTCGGCAAACAATGCGCCCTAATCACCGACGGCCGCTTCTCCGGCGGCACTTCGGGTCTGTCTATAGGCCATGTGTCGCCTGAAGCTGCCGAAGGTGGAACCATCGCCCTGGTTCGTGACGGCGACATGATCGACATAAGCATCGAAGAACGCTCAATTCAGTTGCGTGTCGACGACACCGAGCTCGCCGAACGTCGCGCTGCTGAAGACACCCGCCCTGGCGGTTGGCAACCAACCGAGCAGCGTGAACGCAAAGTTTCCCCCGCTTTGAAGGCTTATGCGGCTATGGCAACATCTGCCGACAAGGGTGCCGTCCGCGACATTTCTAATATAGGTGCCTGACGGCGCGGTAGGCACTAACAGGGAAGTTGGCCTTTATCGGGCTTGAATGTGCTCACGCTAAACGCGGTTGCGCGCATTCAACCCCGCCAGCCCAACTTCCTAGGCACCTAAGGCGAGCGGATAACTCCATCTGTTACAGCAGCGTCGCCAACGGCTGCGGCGACACGGCCGGCAACCCGCTGATCAAACACCGATGGAATCACATACCGCGGATCCAAGTCTTCGACATCAACTGAGTCAGCAATAGCCGACGCAGCAGCCGATTTCATGTTCTCGGTGATGCGCACCGCACCCACATCAAAAGCACCTCTAAACACTCCAGGAAACGCCAACACATTGTTGATCTGATTCGGAAAATCTGACCGACCAGTTGCCATCACCGCAGCGAGCCCGTCGGCTTCTTCAGGACGTATCTCGGGTTCAGGGTTTGCCATAGCAAAAACAATCGGCTGTGACGACATCTGTCGTAAATCTGACGCAGTCAACACTGCTGGTGCCGACACTCCAATAAACACATCAGCCCCACGAATCACCTCCGACAACGCTCCCATCTTGCGCTCTGGATTGGTGTTAGCCGCAAACCATTCTTTGGTTGAGTTCATCTGATCACGCCCTGTGTGAATCGCGCCAATGCGATCTACGCCAACAATTTCACCCACACCACGATCCAACAACATTTTCCCGATTGCCACACCCGCAGCACCCATTCCCGAAATCACTACCGACACATCAGATAAAGCCTTGCCAACCAGTTTCAAAGAGTTCACCAGCGCAGCAATAGTGACAATTGCGGTTCCGTGCTGATCGTCATGAAATACCGGAATATCCAAAGCCTCTATCAGACGGCTTTCAATCTCAAACGCTGCAGGAGCGGCAATGTCTTCCAAGTTGATACCACCAAACGAAGGCGCAATCCGCATCACCGACTCAACAACCTCATCTGGCGTCGTGGCACGTAAACAAATCGGAAAAGCATCCACTCCGGCGAATTCTTTAAACAGCAGCGCCTTGCCTTCCATCACCGGCAACGCCGCCTCTGGCCCAATGTCGCCAAGCCCGAGCACCGCAGTTCCGTCGGTCACGATCGCTACAAGGTTGCGAGCCATCGTGTAGGTGTGACGCAACGCCGGGTCTTCAGCAATCGCAGTGCAGACTCGAGCAACCCCAGGCGTGTATGCCATTGCCAAATCCTGCGCATCAGCAACTGCGCAAAGCGGATTCACCTCAATCTTGCCGCCCTCATGAAGGCGAAAGGTACGATCCCACCAGTCGTGAACACTCACGCCACGCAGCTCGCTGACCGCTTCAATAATTTTTCGAGCATGCTCTGGTGATCGCGCCAACACATCAATTTCACGCACCACAACTGGACCTTTAGCTTCAAACCCGGGGATAGCAGCAATGTTCCCGCCAGCTTCACCAATTGCTGTAGCAAAACGCCCTAGAGTTCCGGGCTGATTACCTAAAGAGACTTTGATTGTTATCGAGTAAGCAGCAGTAGTTGATTCCATAAGATTTGGGTAACGTTACTTTGCCAGAAATAACGGCTAAGACAATGTCACAGACAAGTCAAGTTGAATGACGAAGTTTGTGACTGATTTGATAAAAGCCAAAACAAAGTCAGAAAGGATGACTAATGGCTCGACAAATGTCACCTCAGCATCGTCAAGCAATCGAAACTGCTCGTGTTGAAAACAAAGCAGTGGGTAATTACCTGAAGGTGCTTAATGAAAACCCTGTGCGCCGTGGACCACGCCGCACTCCTGAAAGAATACGCGCTCGCATTGGTGAAATCAATGCAAGCGTCAACTCTGCTTCACCTATCAAGAGGGTGTCTCTTATTCAAGAGCGCAGAAACCTTGAACAATCACTCAAGGCTGGTCAAAAGACTGTCGACACCTCGCACCTTGAGCGTGACTTTGTCAAGTACGCAAGTGCTTTTAGCTCCCGCAAGGGCATCGGCTACGGCGCTTGGCGCGAGATGGGCGTTCCAGCTTCTGTTCTCAAACAGGCTGGCATCAACCGAGGTGCCGCCAAGTAAATAGCAGTCACGAGTTGGCAGTTATTGCTAACTAGTTGATTGTCGTATGTTGTGCCGGTGCATAGCGCATCGGTGCAGCTTTCGATAATTATCTAAATCTTCTTGACTCGCGCAGTCACCACAGCTATTTGTTTGACAACTAGATCATCTGCGACTTCTACAAGAGAACTCAAATAATTCTGAGTAACTGACACCCGCGGATCATTAGCAATCCGTTCTGCAAGTTGTTCACCTTCGCTCAAGGCGTGGACATGTTCTGAGACAATCTCATGTGCTTCTTCGCGTCCCGTACCAGACTCAATCAGAGAGGCCATTATCCGAGTCGTCATCAACAATGGAAGCTCGTCACGCAGCTCTTGCTCAATAGCGGTTTCGTTCACTACGAGACTGTCCAACATTTTCGACGCTGTCCGCACTAGCCCGTCGGTAGCAAAAAACGCATCTGGCAGCATCACTCGTCGCACTGCGGAACAGCTCACGTCACCTTCATTCCATTGTCTTCCAGCTAGCGACGCTGCCATCGTGAGATGACCGTCAAGCACAATGCGCAGAGCACCGATCCGTTCAGCCAACGCTGCGTTGACCTTGTGAGGCATCGCCGACGATCCGACTTGGCCTTCACTGCGACCCTCAGATACCAGACCTTGGCCTGCCATAAGTCGCAGAGTCGTAGCTAACGATGTCAGACCCGATACTGCTTGTACCAAAGCACTTACTACGTCTAAATCCAATGACCTTGGATACACCTGACCAACAGAATCAAGTACCTGTTCAAAGCCGCAGTGGCTTGCAATCTCACTGTCGAATTCAGCGACTGCTTCAGGTGACCCAAGCAATTCCAATAGATCAGCCTGTGTCCCAACTGGGCCTTTCACCCCTCTCAGCGGATACCTCTTAATTAGCTCATCTAGACGTTCATAGCCAAGCAATATCTCCTCGGTGGCATCGGCAAATCTTTTACCCAACGTGGTTACTTGTGCGGGCACATTGTGAGTACGTGCTGTCATCGGCAAGTTGGCGTGTTCAGTAGCCAGAGCAACTAACTGAGCCATCACGCCCATTAGTCCAGTCCTGACGATCTCTAATGACTGACGCACCTGTACCTGTTCAACATTTTCGGTTAGGTCACGAGACGTCATTGCCCGATGAATCTGCTGATGCCCTGCTAGCTCGCAAAACTCGTCAATGCGTGCCTTGACATCATGGCGCGTTATATCTTCACGCTTGGCGATTGACTCCAAGTCCACATCTTCAGCGACGTTCTCATATGCCTTAATCACATCATCAGAAATATCAACGCCTTGCTTTGCTTGGGCACGCATCACCGCGATCCAGAACTTGCGTTCCATGATGACTTTGGTACGTGCAGACCAGAGCTCAGCTAGCTCCGCGCTGGCGTAGCGAGTGGCCAAGATGTTGGTGTTATCGACCATTGTTCCTAAATCACCATTCTCAAGTCATCTTTTGACATATTGCTCACGGCTGGGGCCGACTCCAACCAATTTCACCGGCACTCCAACCTCAGCTTCAATCATCTCTATGTAGGCAGCAGCCTGCTTCGGCAAGTCTTTTGCCTCACGCACACCAGACAAGTCACACTGCCAACCCTCTAGCTCTTTATACACAGGCTTGGCATTGTGCATAACCGTTTGATGGTATGGCATGTGCTCAAAGCGCTTCCCGTCTAACTCATACGCCGCACACACCTTCAGCTCTGCCAAAGAATCCAGCACGTCAAGCTTTGTCAAGCCAATTTCGGTCAGCGAATTCAGCCGCACTGCATGGCGCAGCATCACCAGATCAAGCCAGCCGGTGCGGCGACGGCGTCCTGTGTTGGTTCCGAACTCGCCGCCAACGTCCACCAAATGATCGCCAACGTCGTCGAATAACTCCGTCACGAATGGCCCCGACCCAACTCGGGTCACATACGCCTTGGCGATACCCATAACTCGGTCAATCTGACGTGGCCCGATGCCGGTGCCGGTGCAAGCTCCGCCGGCGGTTGGGTTCGATGAGGTCACAAACGGATAGGTGCCATGATCCAAATCCAAAAATGTTGCCTGAGCTCCCTCAAGCAGAACCTGCTTGTCGCTTTCAAGTGCTTCATGTAACAGCCCGGCAGTGTCGGCAATGTGTGGTGCCAATCGAGGGGCGCACACCTCTATGTACTCAGCCACAATGTCTTCACCAGCTAACGGAAGGCGATTAAAGACCTTGGCGAGCACCTTGTTCGTGTGGTTAAGCGCAACATCAAGCTTCTCTGAGAAAATCTTCGGGTCGAGCAAATCCTGAACCCGCAAGCCCAGCCGCATGGAGCGATCCGCGTAGGCCGGGCCAATACCGCGTTTGGTGGTGCCGAGTTTGCCGCTACCGAGATGTCGTTCATGTAGAGCGTCAAGCTCAATGTGATAGGGCATTATCAGATGCGCATTGCCGGAAATCGCGAGCTTTGAGCAGTCGACTCCCTGCTCGGCAAGCATTTCCATCTCCGCGATCAGCACATGTGGGTCAACCACCACGCCGTTGCCAATAACCGGCGTGATGTGCGGATACAGCACTCCGCTTGGCACTAGCTGCAGCGCAAACTGCTTGCCGTCGACCACGAGGGTGTGTCCGGCGTTGTGGCCGCCTTGATAGCGGACCACATAGTCCATATCAGCGGCCATTAGGTCGGTGAACTTGCCTTTGCCCTCATCACCCCATTGGGTTCCGACGACAACTGTCGCGGGCACGGTGTTCTCCTTTTCAGCTGCGCCAAAGAATGCTTATTGGCAGCTGTCGGCAGCCTTACTAACTAAGTCTAAACCCCAATGGTCAGGTCATAGCCGAAGTAATCCAGCACTCGGCTGCTCTTCTGTTTCTGGCATCACTGTTTCTGGCATCACTTTTTCTGGCATCACTTTCTCGTTCATCACTTTCTCCTATTCGTTGCGGAGGAGCGCGATGAAGAGGTGGGCACATGAGGAGTGGAGGGCAGGGTTGCTTCAACTTGGGCTTCCCCGATTTGGGATTCCCCAATTTGGGATTCAAGGTCGGCGACCTGTTGCTCTAGCTCAAGCACGCGCACCACGCCAGCCAGGTTCAGGCCTTGCTCGGTTAGTTCAGCAATCTTTGCGACACGTTCAATGTCGGCGTCGCTGTAACGGCGGCTACCGCCAGAAGTTCGCTCAGGCTCCAACAAGCCCTTACGATCATAGATGCGCAGAGTCTGCGGGTGCACACCAGCAAGCTCTGCCGCCACCGAGATCACATACACACCACGGTGAAATCTCTCGTCACTCATCGGATCGTCGCCAATGCCGGCACTGCCCGACAAGGGTGACCTGTTGGAATCTGATAGTGGATTGTTTGCCATCTTCTTCTCCGTTTCTGATCTGTCCTACACGTTCAGGTGGGCTCGTGGGTTTATTTGAGTTGCATCGGCATACGCCTGAACCGCTTGCTTTTGGGCGTCGGTGAGGGCGTTAGGCACCTCAACATCGACGACGATGATTAGGTCGCTGCTCTTTGATCCGTTCAACGACACCTTGAGACGCTTGCCTGTGGATGTCCCCGCGGGAATCCGAATCGTCACCGCACCGCCGTTCAAAGTTGGCACTTTCACATCAGCACCCAAAGCAGCCTCGGCAAAAGTCACCGGCACTGCCAAGGTCACGTTTTTGCCTTCACGTTTAAACAGTTCATGTGGCCTGACTCGCACCAGCACATACAAGTCCCCTGGCGGGCCGCCGTTTTCACCCAGAGCACCTTTGCGCTTGAGGCGTATGCGCTGGCCGTTGCTAACTCCAGCCGGTATGCGTGCGGTGATCTCACGAGCTCGTTGACGCCCGCCGCGACCTCCGCAATCGCTACATGGCTTTTTGATCCGATGCCCACGCCCGCCGCAGCTGCCACAAGGTCTTGACAACAAGAAATGCCCTTGGCTTTCCTCGACCATGCCTGAGCCGGCGCATTCGCTGCACTTGACGGGCTTGGTGCCTTTAGCGGCACCGCTTCCTCCACATGATTCGCATGACGCATCGCCGTAAACGGTGACTGTTGCCGTTGTGCCGAAGACTGCGGCTGCAAAGTCAAGGTTCAATTCAGTTTCTAGGTCATCGCCTCTGTGAGGGCGTCGCGAACGTCCACCGCCAAACATGCCGCCAAGCAGGTCTGAAATCTCTTGCCCATTGAAGTTGACCCGGAACCCGCCAGTTTGGCCGCTAAATCCACCACCAGGGAAACCTCCGGCACCTATAGGGCCTAGGCGGCGCACCTCGTCATAAGACTGCCGGGTTGCTTCGTTGCCGATGACGTCATAAGCGGCTGAGACTTCCTTGAACTGATCCTCAGCTGAGGTGTCGCCTGGATTAGCGTCGGGATGGAGCTTCTTAGCCAACTTGCGATATGCCTTGGTAATCTCAACTTCACTAGCTGACTCATCAACTCCAAGGATTTTGTAATAGTCCTTTTCAAGCCACTCACGCTGCGCTTCCATGTTTCACCTCCTTGATCTTTGTCTCCGCAGTCGGTGAGTAGCTCACTCAGACTGCGTTAGTTACGCACATTTAGCCGCTGACCTTGACCGTTGCATGTCGCAGGACTCGATCGTTGAGCGCATAGCCAGCACGCATCACCTCAAGAACAACTTGTTCTGAGGTCTCGCCACCCGGCTCGACCATCACTGCCTCATGGATGTTCGGGTCAAATGCTTCACCGGATTCGCCGAGCTTCACGAGACCAAAACCACCGAGCACGCCTATGAGCAGGGACTGCAAAGGTTCGGTGCCTTCAACGCCTTGAGCAATGGCTGCGTCAAAAGCGTCGAGTACGTCAAGCAGCTGCTTGATAACCCCTGCTTTGGCATTGGCAACTTCTTCGGCACTGCGCTTGGCGCTCTGCTTCTTGTAGTTGTCCATGTCGGCTGCCTTGCGTAACAGCTCGTCTCTGAGTTGGTCACGTTCAGCCTTTAGCTCCGTCAACTCGTCCGGTGAACCGGACGAGTCTTGAGGAGAAAGCGACTCTTCAGCAACAACGTCTTCAGGAACAACGTCTTCAGGCATCAGCTCTTGGCATCCTCGTCGTCGTCACCGAAATCAGCACCGGCATCGTCAACAATTTCAGCTTCGACAACCTCATCGTCACCGGAACCATCAGCACCGTCGACGTTGTCACCGCCCATATCGGGACGTTCAGAAGCAGCAGCCGCCTCATAGAGACGCTGACCGAACTCCTGAGATGCCGTCATCAGCGCCTCCATCGCAGCCTTGATCGCGTCGATGTCTTCGCCCGCCAAAGCGGAGCGCAACGCATCAAGCTTGGCGTTGATCTCGGATTTCTCGGCGTCGCTGACTGATTCGCCCTGCTCACGCAGCAACTTCTCGGTCTGATACACGAGCGAATCCGCCGAGTTGCGCACCTCGGCAACTTCGCCGCGCCGGCGATCCTCCTCAGCGTGAGCCTCAGCGTCGGCGACCATCTGGTCAATCACGTCAGAATCAAGCGACGACTGGCCAGTGATGGTCATCGACTGCTCCTTACCGGTTGCCTTGTCCTGAGCACTCACGTGCACGATGCCGTTGGCGTCAATGTCAAATGTCACCTCAATTTGAGGCACACCCCGCGGCGCGGGCGGCAGGTCAACAAGCTGGAACTTGCCGAGCGTCTTGTTGAACTCGGCCATCTTGCGCTCGCCTTGCAGCACATGAATCTCAACGGAAGGCTGCCCGTCCTCAGCGGTCGTGAAAATCTCACTCTTGCGTGTCGGGATGGTTGTGTTGCGCTCAATCAGAGTCGTCATGACGCTGCCCTTGGTCTCGATGCCCAGCGACAGGGGTGTCACGTCAAGCAGGACAACGTCGGTGATTTCGCCACGCAGTACGCCTGCCTGAATCGCCGCACCCATTGCCACGACCTCATCGGGATTGACCGACTTGTTGGCTTCACGTCCGGTCATTTCCTGCACCAGCTCAGCCACCGCCGGCATGCGAGTTGAGCCACCCGCCAAGACCACATGGTCAATGTCGCCCTTTTTGAGGCCGGCGTCGTTGATCGCCTGCTCGAACGGACCACGGCAACGATCCAGCAAGTCCTGGGTCATCTCCTGGAACTTGGCTCGAGTCAGCGAATACTCCAGATGCAGCGGCCCCGAATCAGTTGCGGTGACATATGGCAGATTGATCTGGCTTGTCGGTGTCTGCGAAAGCTCGATCTTGGCCTTCTCGGCCGCGTCTTTGAGACGCTGCATTGCCATCGGATCGGCGGACAAATCCACGCCTTGATCCTTTTTGAACGACGTCACCAGCCATTCGATGATCTTCTCGTCCCAGTCGTCGCCACCTAGATGGGTGTCGCCGGCTGTGGACTTGACCTCAAAAACTCCGTCGCCTAGCTCCATCACCGACACGTCAAAGGTGCCGCCGCCGAGGTCGAACACCAAGATGACCTGATCTTCGGCATCCTTGTCGAGCCCGTATGCCAGCGCAGCCGCGGTCGGCTCATTGATGATGCGCAACACTTCAAGGCCGGCGATCTTGCCTGCTTCGGTTGTTGCGGTTCGCTGGGCGTCGTCGAAATACGCCGGCACGGTGATGACGGCCTGAGTCACGGTGTCGCCGAGGTACTTCTCAGCGTCGGCCTTGAGCTTCATCAACACCCGGGCGGAAATCTCCTGAGCGGTGTACTTCTTGTCGCCAGCGTCCATTGACCAGTCCGTACCCATGTGTCGCTTGACCGAGCGCACGGTGCGACCCGGGTTGGTGACCGCCTGATTCTTGGCTAACACACCAACAAGCACATCGCCGTCCTCTTTGAACGCCACCACCGACGGGGTCGTGCGTGACCCTTCGGCATTGGCGATGACGACTGGGTCGCCGCCTTCGAGCACGCACACAACAGAGTTGGTCGTGCCCAGATCGATTCCTACTGCTTTTGCCATTGTTGTTTCCTTTCTTGGGATTTAAACTTTCTTTGGCTCAACATTATCATATAAGTTGAGTGTGACATTATCAACTTTAGCGGGTGTTTGAGATTTTCGCAACCTACTAATCCGCCGGCACTAATTACTAGCCTGAGGGTGTGACATACCATTACACGCTGGTATGACACATCATCTGGTGTTGCTGCGACACGGACGCAGCGAATGGAACGACAAGAATCTATTCACCGGCTGGTATGACTGCTCCCTCAACGACGAGGGCCGTGCCGAAGCCCGCCAAGCCGCCCCTCTAATGGCTGCCGCTGGACTGCTGCCGACCGTCGTTCATACCTCATTATTGGATCGTGCCATTGAAACCGCCCAAATCACCCTGCGTGAGCTCAACCGTAGCTGGATTGACGTGCGCCGCAGCTGGCGTCTCAACGAACGACACTACGGCAACCTGACCGGCAAGAACAAGACCGAAATCAAGAACCAATACGGCGACGAGCAGCTCATGAAATGGCGCCGCGGCTACAACACGCCGCCGCCGCCGATCACGCCCGAGAACCAGTTCAACCCCAACAATTCTCCCGCCTACGCAGACCTACCGCCGGAACTATTGCCGGCGAGCGAGTGTCTTGCCGATGTGATGGCTCGCATGTTGCCCTATTGGAACGGCATTATCAGCGACGACCTTGCCGCTGGCCATACCGTGCTAATCGTCGCCCACGGCAATAGCTTGCGTGCCCTTGTCAAGCATCTTGACAACATCTCCGACGACGACATCGCCGAGCTGAACCTCGGCACCGGCATACCGTTCTATTACGAACTCAACGACAACATGACCCCCGTAAAAGATCTCCACCCCCTACAAAGGGCGTTGGATCCCGACGCCGCCGCCCAAGCCGCCGCCGCTGTCGCCGCCCAGGCATAGCGGTGAAGCGAGATGGGCTGGCGAGTAGGGGCGAAGGAGGAAAGTTTTTTTGTGACGTTGAGCGGTAGCGAGAGACTGGGTAGATCTGGATAAAAATCGCGTGAGTGGGCTGGCAGGGTTGAA
>JAAXHB010000172.1 GCA_012271125.1 Actinomycetota bacterium
GCCCAAGTCGATGACGTCCACCTCATCGCCGCCTTAGCACTTCACCGCAGAATGACCGAAGCCGAACTACGCCACGCCTTAGGCAACCGCATCTACGAAGCCTTCGCCCCCCAAGGCGCCCTTTACAACCACGATGCCGAAGACCCAAACGGCATAGTCACCCTCGGCACCACAACCCATGACGAACTCGTCACCATGAACCGCCGAGCCGTCGAATCAGACCTGCTCGTCTATGTCAACATCAACCTCGTCTCCATGGACGGCGGCTGGAAATCCACCGCCACCGGCTTATCCGACTACCGAGCCCTAAAACACCACCACAACGTCAAAGCCATGCAGCAGTCCAAATCGTTCATGGACCGCCACCGCTCCGAACTGCACCATTCCAACTGGCGCCAAGGCGCTGTAATCCAAGCAAACGGCCCCAAAATCTTCCAAATCGAAACCACCGTCAACAACAACACCTTCGGCACCGACGGCCCCCTCGCCACCTTGCAAAAACGCGAATGGGAATGGACCTCCAAAGACCGAGCCACCTTCCTTGCCATGACCGCCGGCCTCAAAGCCGCCCCCACTGCCACACGGCGCAAAATCTTCTCCGGCTGGCTCGCCCCCTACGAATTGACCTCCGTCCAAGCCGGTGCCGTCGAGCCCGTCCACGAAATCACCACCGCCAACACCCTCGCGCAGCATCTAGTGCCCGTCGAAGGTCAAACCGACATCGTCACCATGGGCCTGCCCTACATCTGCCCCTACAACGTCAACTCGGTCATGAACCCGATCCTCGTGATGTGCCTCGGCCTCGGCTACTTCTTCAACCTCTACCGAGGCCGCCCCGTCGTGCGTGAAGGCGGCGTCGCCATCTTGAGCCACCCCACACCCTGGGAATTCCACCCCGTGCACCACCCCAGCTACATCGACTTCTTCGAACAAGTCCTCGCCGACACGACCGACCCAGCCGAAATCGAAGCCAACTACGAAACCGCCTTCGCCACCGACGAGTGGTACATCCACCTCTACCGCAACAGCTACGCCTACCACGGCGTCCACCCGTTCTACATGTGGTACTGGGGTGCCCACGCCCTGCAACACCTCGGCCGGGTCATCATCGTCGGCGGCGACCCCGCAGCCGTGCGCCGCATGGGATTCCAGCCGGCATCCACGCTGCGAGACGCCCTCGAAATGGCAACCGACGTCGTCGGCTCGAACCCAACCATCACCCACCTACACAACCCACCGATTTTGATGGCTGATGTTTCATAACTATGACGACAACGACATCAACGACAACTTGGTTGAGGTTGACGTTTAGGTTGATGTTTATGACGACGACAACAGCGACGGCGGAGCATCGTGGTTGACATTGCCCGACGTCTGCGGACGCGGTCATTTCCGCTTAGAGCACCGACGACTCCGGGCGGCGTAGAACCTCTTGCCACTAAATCAACAACAGGCACTGATTTCGACACTGCCTGGTCGCGGCGTTGGGCAGCTCGCATGTGTCGAGCAGCCATCGTAGAAGGCCCGATGCGTGCCGCGATCAGCGTCATCGCAGCCCCAACCCGTACCGGCACCGACCGACTTGACGACATCAACGGCCCAGTCATTTTCGCCGCCAATCATCACAGCCATGCCGACACACCGCTGCTGTTGACTTCGCTGCCACCTAAATGGCGACACCGCACAGTTGTAGGCGCAGCCGCGGACTATTTCTTTCAAAACCGAGTAGGCGGAGTGGCATCAGCACTAGTCATCGGCGCGATTCCGATGGAACGCACCAAGGTTGGACGTGTTTCTGCTGACCTCGCAGCCGATCTAATCAACGACGGCTGGAGTCTGCTCATCTATCCAGAAGGCGGACGCAGTCCAGACGGTTGGGGGCAAGAGTTCCGAGGCGGTGCCGCATACCTTGCCCTGCGTTGCGGTGTGCCGATTGTGCCCATCCATGTGGCAGGAACCGGACGCATCTTGCGTAAAGGACGACTGTTGCCTCAACCGGCAGCGACAACAGTCACGTTTGGTGAACCCATATTCCCTGAAACAGGCGAACGAGCAACCCGACTAGCCGAAAGAGTGCAAGCCGCGGTGGAAACGTTGGCAGATGAGGATCGCAGCGACTGGTACTCGGCAAGACTGCGAGCCCACGCCGGCACCACACCGACTTTGACTGGACCTCACTCCGGTGGTTGGCGGCGGGTTTGGGCACTGCCGTCACGATCACGCAATACCTCAAACAACCGCCAAAGGTGGCCAAAACTCTAAGAATTTCCGCTGCCCCAAAATTGGCTCAAAAATTGCTGGGTAGAACCTGGAGGGCAACAAGGGCACGGGCTTTAGGCTTCAAGCCGTGGCCGTCTACGCAAACACCCCAATTGAGCTAATCCAAGGCGTCTACGCCAACGCTGGGCAGCGAATAGCCGCCGCCCGTGCCGCACTGAACCGCCCCCTCACGCTGAGCGAAAAAGTCCTCGCCAACCACCTTGACTCCAGCTATTTCAACGACAACAGCGGCACCAGCAACGGCGGCACCGAAACCATCGCCGACTTTCCCCAACGAGGTGTCACCTACACAGACTTGCGCCCAGATCGTGTCGCCATGCAAGACGCCACAGCGCAAATGGCGTGGCTGCAGTTCATGACCGCCGGACTTGACGAAGTCCAAGTCCCCACCACCACCCACTGCGACCACCTCATCCAAGCCCGCACCGACGCCAAAACCGACCTGCTCACCGCCCTATCAGGCAACGACGAGGTCTACGACTTCCTACAAAACGTCTCCGCCAAATACGGTGCCGGCTTCTGGGCCCCCGGCAGCGGCATCATCCACCAAGTTGTCTTAGAGAACTACGCCTTCCCCGGTGGCATGATGATAGGCACCGACAGCCATACCCCTAACGCCGGCGGGCTTGGCATGATCGCCATCGGCGTAGGCGGTGCCGATGCCGTAGATGTGATGACCGGCTTCGCCTGGAACGTGCGCTGGCCCAAGCTCAT
>JAAXHB010000173.1 GCA_012271125.1 Actinomycetota bacterium
CATCAGCCATACCGCCGGGTCTTCCCAATGACCTCCTCGGTTCAAAACATGTTTCGCTAAATAAAAGACCGCGCCATTGGTGTAGATGAACAAAACCGCCGCTACGCCCACCCATAACCAATTCCGCGCCAACAACTCCGTAAAATCTTGACGCTCCCAACGACGCTGCCACGCACCTCGAAACGCCCCAGAGATTCCGCTCGCTTTTCTGGCACTTGATGGTTCAGGCATGGCAACATCGTAGAGGTCAGCCGTTAGCAGACTTAGAACATCACTACCCAATAGTCGGCAAGTGTTCACGATTTAGGATTGACCCTGTGAGCACCGCGGAACAACCACTGATCGACCTCACCGCCGCACCCTCCACCACCACCTACTTGCGTGATCTGTGGCGCAGACGCGAATTCGCAGTCGCTATGCCCGCCCAAGACCTTCGCGCCCAAAACATGGACACAGTGCTCGGTCAACTCTGGCACCTCGTCAACCCTGCGCTGCAAATCGGCGTCTACTTCGTGATCTTTGGCATAGTGCTCGACACCGGCAGAGGTGTCGACAACTTCTTCGCATTCCTAATCGTTGGCGTAGTGCTATTTCACCTCACCCAAAGAGTCACCCAAGACGCCACCATGTCAATCGTCCGCAACGTTGGCCTCATCCGCAGCGTCCAATTCCCTCGAATCCTGCTACCACTCTCCGCCGTCAACGGTCAAACCGTCGCATTCCTACCCGCCCTAGCCATCGCCCTCGGCGCAGTCACCGTCACCGGCGAAACACCCACCCTGCGCTGGCTCGCCCTACCCCCGCTGCTAATCGCCCAATACCTCTTCAACCTGGGCGCAGCCCTAATCGTCGCCCGAATCGGTGCCACCGTAAAAGACCTCCGCGAACTAATCCCACACCTCTTCCGCCTTCTCTTCTACGGCTCAGGCGTGATCTTCAGCGTGGACATCATGATCACAAGTGAAAGCTGGCGTCAAGCCTTCGCCGTCAACCCCATCTATGCACTCATCACCTGCGCACGCTGGTGCCTTCTCGGCACTTCTATTTCAGGAGAAGTCCTGATTTCAACGACAACATGGTGTGCAGCGCTACCAATCCTCGGATTCGTCTTTTTTCGACGCGCTGAACGACGCCTAGGTGCCTAGCCCATGAACGACACACCAACATCGACAACGCCTACATCAACGACAGCATCAAGGATGACATCAATGACGACATCAACGACGGCATCAATAACGACAGACCCTGCGGTGCCACACACTCTCGCAACGACAAATCAGCGCGTCATGGTTCATCTAAACGATGTCCACGTCTACTACAAGGCATACGAAGACCAAGCTGGCGGTCTCAAAGCACGAGTGGCTCAAGGCATGCGCCGACGTGCCTATCGAACAATCCGAGCCGTCCAAGGCGTCACGCTTGACCTGTATTCAGCCGAAACGCTGGGCCTAATCGGTGCCAACGGATCGGGCAAGTCCACACTTTTAGCCGCGATGACAGGACTTCTCCCGCTGGAGTCGGGAACCATCACAGGTCGAGCACGCCCTGCGCTGCTAGGCGTGGCATCAGTGTTGCGGCCGGCACTATCAGGTAGACGCAACATTGTCATCGGAGCTCTCGCTCTAGGCATCCCTCGTTTAGAAATTGATGATCGTATGGATGAGCTCATTGACTTTTCAGGACTGCGTGACTCCATCGACCTGCCAATGGGCACTTACTCATCAGGTATGCGAGCTCGTCTGCACTTCACCATCGCCACAGCGCAAGTTCCTGAAATCCTTCTCATTGACGAAGCCTTAGCCGTCGGCGACGAACGCTTTGCGCAACGCAGTGCTGAACGCCTCAATCAAGTGCGTGAAGCATCCGGCACAGTGGTGCTAGTGACCCACAGCATGGACAAAATTCGCGAGCTTTGTGACCGCGTTGCTTGGCTAGACGCAGGAAAGCTTCAAGCTGTTGGCGATCCCGATAAGACTGTCAACCAATACATCCAATCTCAACAAGCAAACTAGGTATCTGCTGCCTGCTCGCGCTAAATCAGCTACTTACCACTCCCAAAAAAGAATCCAAAACCCCAGCTCAGATGCATCACCACAAAAGCCCAAAAGACCCTCACACGATCTCGCAATCGCTTTACTTTTCCGCGTATGCCAACTGACGCCACAGCACAAGCCCANNAAGCCAGTAAATACACACCCGGAATTGCCAAGCCCGCAACCTGGCCCATCATCCCCAACACCGCTGATACAAACAAACCCAGCACCAACATGGGTGCTGGGAGTTGACGCATCCTCAGCGACCCAGGATTGCGTACCAACATTTTCCTCTTCCATGCCCCATAACCGAAGTACTGGCTTGCCAACCCACGAAACGACGTGCGCGGGTAATAATCAACAACTAAATCTGGATCAAACCAGATCAAATATCCCGCCTTGCGAAGCCTCCAGTTCAGTTCGTAATCCTGATTGCGTAACTGCATCTCGTTGTAACCACCAACAACGTCCAGTGCTTCTCGCGCAAACACTCCCAAGTAGACGGTGTCAACCGCACCTGCTTCACTGCCCCTGCGAAACGCAGCCGGCCCAGTGCCAAAAGTTGAGCTCATCGCTGCAGCTATAGAAGCTGCCTTGCCCATGGTTCGGTCACTGATCGGACGTTGCACACCGCCAACATTTCCTAATACGGCATTCCCTAATACGACATTCCCAAATGCGCCATTGCCAAGCACAGCACTGCCAAGCTCTGTATTCCCCGCTTCACCGTCCACACTTCTGCTTTCACCGTCCACACCGCTACCCCCGAAACTTCGTAGCGCCGTGCTGACATAGTCCGACGGCACTCTTGACTGTGCGTCAACTCGTGCCACAAATCGCCCGAGGCTGTGCTCAATCGCCAAGTTCAACCCGCTTGGAGTTGCCCCACTCGGATTGTCAACAACTTGAACTGCTAGCTGTCCCGCCAAAGCAGCAACAACCTTTTGCAGCTCAGCCGCCGTGCTGTCTTTCGATGGTGCCAGAGCAACAATGACCTCAAGTTCTCCATCAAAGTCCTGCGCAGCTATTGCCTCAAGACACGCTCTTATGTGGCCAGCGCATTCTCTAGCCGGAATTATGACCGATACATCAATTTCTGAGCCCACCATCGCTTAAGTTCTCAGCGGGCACTGCCGCGCAACATCACCAACACGCTCTTAGCCATAATCGTCCAGTCCAGCACCGGCGACCAGTTGAACACGTATTGCAGGTCATGTCCCAACTTGTAAGCAGCATCGGTCTGATAATGCGCCTGAGTTTGTGCCAGTCCGGTAATGCCAGGCGGTAGATCATGACGCTGGTCATAACCCGCAAGACGTGCCGACAGCTCACCCACAAGCTCAGGTCGCTCCGGCCTAGGCCCTACCACTGACATCGACCCACTCATAACATTCAAAAGTTGCGGCAACTCATCAATCCGACAGCGGCGCAGCCATCCCAAACCGCGCACAATCCGCGGATCATCCGCAGATGCCAACACTGCCTGTCCCTCAACTTCAGCGTCACGCAACATCGTTCGAAACTTCAACATCGTGAACTCACGTCCCAACTGCCCAACACGAACTTGCCTATATAAAACAGGCGATCCAGCACGCACTAGCACCCACACCCCAACCAACAACGCCACCGGCACCACAACCGGCGTCAAGACCAGCAGATAAAACAAATCCAACAACCGTTTGAAATGCAGCCGACAAGACGGCAAGGCTCTCGTCCGCAACGCCACAAACGGCATCCCACCAATTTGGCGTGTGCGCTGCAGTCCCATCAACGTGTCGGCCGCAGTGACTTGTCGATACACGCTCACCGAACGCCGTTCCAACTCCGCCAACGGATCTGGATAAATCGCCGACAAAGGCTCATCAGAAACCAGCAACACATCGGTAGCACCAGCTTCTGCCACAGCACTCGCCAGAACTCCACGATCCAGTTGTCCCACAGCATGAGTCAACGACCCCGCCACCATGGCATCGGCACCTGACTCATCCAAATGTTGCAACGCCAACTGGGTGCTGGATTCACTGCCCACAAGCAAAATTCGCGGCTGCCCAAATCGCTGTGACCGTACACGCCGTGCCAAGTTTCGATTAGCAACCACCACCAGTGTCCCCAATACCGCTAAAGCAATCAAGTTGGCACGCGGCATCAAATACCGACCAGTCAACAAGGCAACACTCGCATCCAACCCAACCGCAACCAACGTTAAAAACGTCGCCCGAGGAAGCCACGGCAGTCGTCCAAGTCGTTCCTCGTATTCGTATAAGCCACCGAAGTAGTAGACGACCATATGTATCGCCGTAGCAATGGCAAAACCCGCCAAATAATGCGATAGCTGATAGGTCGGCCAATCAAAACCAAAACGTACCAGCGTGATAGCCAACATCACCCCAAACAACGACACCGCATCGATCACATGTAGATAACGAAACCCCAACCGGCGACGCCTCGGCCCAGCCAGATTCATGTCGTCGGTCATGCCAGCGTTCATTTCGTTGCCCGCAGCACTCACCGCAACGCCCCTGGAACTCGAGCCAGGTTCCATATCAGCACTGCCATACGCCCGCGACTCATCGGTTCATGCGGATGCAACAAAGTCGTGGTCGAATCCACAGGCGTGTAATCAGGACTAGACCAAATATCCCAATCCAACACCCAGCGCAGTGCTTCCAAGTAATACGCCCCAACCTCAGCGTCATGAAACGGAATCGCTGACTTTCCGTCTGGTTCACCCGCGAAACGCCACAAAAACGCTGCTATCTGCGCATTAGTCAATTCAGCAAAAGGGCAAAACGAAGTTTCATCACAGCCAAGCGTGATCCCGTTAGACGCCATCCAAAGCACCGCGGTCGTGTAATACGAACCCGACTCAACGTCGTCGAAGGTAACCAGATTGTCAGGATTCGGCTCCGGCTCACCCGCGAACCGCCAAGCAAAGGTCGCGAACTGGCCACGGGTCAAGGAATCATGCGGTGAAAAGGTCGCATCTGGACTCCCTGGTGTGCCCGCGGTTCCAGTCGTTATGCCTCGCCTTGTCATCCATGCCACAGCGTCGGCATACGGATCACCAACCATCACGTCAGAAAACAAACCCTCGACATAGCCGTCGTCGGTGTCATCATCAAGTTGGTGTTGATCAAAGTCGTAGAACAAGTCGTCATATAAGTCATCAACATCAGGATTGGTGTCACCGCCAACGTCGATAGGAATGTGTCCGGCCTCGCTAATCTTGGTCGAATAAAACGGATCACACTCAGGGGTCGCACGGCAGCCATCTAACAGCGCTTTGTAATAGCGATACCCAAACGGCTCATCGTCAGAGTCCCGCACTTCCAACGTGCGCTCCGAGCCGACCAAAGTCACCAGCGCATTATCAATCCGCCCCGAAAGCGACGGATTGCTCACCCGAATCTCCTGCAGTTGCCCCACATCAAGATCAGCGCGGGTGTAATCAGCCAACCAGCGAGAGACATCCTCCACCGAATAACTGCGATACCACTCAAAAAAATCATTGCGTGCCACGCCGTTTTCTAAGTCCGCGTCAAACGGGTCCTCGCGCGCCACCAGATAAGGCAACGCAGTCGAAAATGAAACTTCCGACGCCGCTGTATATCCCCCATTCGACGTACTAAAAAACGCCGCAATCACCCGATGCGCCGACTCAGGATCGTCGTCATTGATGGGATAGGTCAACACCATGTCAGCAGTGGAGTCCACAATTTCACGCCATGGAACATGCCTCTGGGCTTCCTTCTCCTGCTCCCAGCCTGTATAAGCCTGATCTGTAGTGGTGCTATACAAGTCAAACGGTCGCCCTGACCCCGACCGAGAATTCAGTCGAGCCGTTGCATAACTGCGTGACGCAATCGTCTGCGCGCGCACCGCCTCGGCGTTCCAACGCACCGGCATCTCCCGCAACCCATACAAGTACTGCTGCATGGTCATACCTGCCACCACCAAGCAATACTGTGCCAATGCCGCCACTCCGCAATTGCGAGCACCGGTCACCGCCGGCGTCAACTGAAACTGCCCGTAGGCATACCACTGCGTGCCATTTTCAGTGTTGGCAACCCGCACCGGCTCGTCAGGATTGAAGCTCACGGTTAGCAACGTCCCCGGACAAAATCCGCCGCACCAGTCAACATTGCTGGAGTTGATGTACCAGCCCCCATCACGGCGTCCAATTGTGAGCTGATTGCTTGTCGTGTCTAAGAAGTTGCCGTCCATACCGACAGTGAGCACGCCGGTAGGGGAGAAGACTGTCTCGCTATGCACCGCAATGCGCACATCAACGGATTCAGGCACCAACTCCGGTGACTGCTGCAAGGTCGTGCCCGGAAAGTAAAAGTCCAATATCTCTTGGTAGCTGTGGCCTGCGTCAGCACGTCCTCGCGCTCCGTATTGGCTCATCCCAACGCCGTGGCCGATGCCGGCACCTTTGAAATTGAAGAACCCATCGGTAGGTGTTTGAACAATTGTGATTCCATTTGGGGTGACATCTTGAGCTGCCGCCTCTTCTATTGACATAAACGACAACATGGGTGACGACGACAATGACAGCATCGACAATGACTGCATCGACAACGACACCACAAGCAGCGCTAACCAAAGACGCTTTCTACCGGTCATGACGCGACCCACAGGGTCACAAGTTTTTCAGAAAGCATCTAACGGCGCAGACCAAGCCTTCTCAAGAGACGCTTACTTATCTGCCGAATGCTGCCAAGCAGTTTCAAAGTATTAACAGCCTTATACGAAGTGGTCCCGCCCAGCGCAAACCGTGCCTCAGCGATTCTTGACGCTGACCCTTTCGGCAAAATGACCCTTTGTCTATCCAACATGGCAATCACACGCTCTCGAGCGACCTGCCATTCGTTATTACTGTGCTCGTTAAACGAGTTCCCATGGTCAAGGCGGCGGTAAATAGATGTGCGCTTAGGAATCGACAACACCGGCATCTGACAAGCCGCCGACATCAAAAAATACCAGTCCTCAAGCACCGGCAAAGTCTCATCAAAACTGATATCTAGCTCACGGATGCGCTCCAACGGATAAGCAAGCGTGCATATAGGGGTGCTGTTATCACAGAGGTGCTTCAGCAAGTCAAATGTGTCATCAAACACTCTCAGCAGTTCTGATGTAGCTCGCAGTGGTTCATAGCTACCATCGGTTGCCCAGTCCTGCACATGGCATTGCGCCCGCAAAATCACATGTGCTTGGTCATCTGACTTCTTCACTTCGGCATCCGTTTCTGCAAAGGTCGACAACCAATCTGGCTTCGCCAAATCATCGTCGTCCAAAAAACACAAGTAGTCCCCGTCGGCATTTTCAAACCCAAGGTTCAGCGGTGCTGCCCTGCCACTGCCTTCACACTGACACACCTCATATTCAAAACTCCACTCACCTAGCTGTTGTTCCACGTCCGCCAAGACACCGCCATCTCCGTGAACCACCACGACCACACCAAAGTTGCTGTACTCCTGATCCTCAAGGGATTCCAGAGCTTGCCGTAGACCAGCCGGTCGTCGTCCCTGCGTTCGCACCACCACACAAAACCTCGGTCCGGCCATTGACATCTCCATCACCTTAAAAGTCTCTGTTTCACGGCGCGAAAATACTTGCGCCGATACCGCCGTGACACGATTTCAGTTCCCCTGACTGGCCAACGGCCGGCTAAGTCAATCGGGTCAAGATGGTCGGCGTTCTTGCGCAAGTCGTGAGGGTTATCGGGTCGGAAATAAGCAGGGTGATACCAGGGGTCTTCCACCTCACTCCAACGTTTAACAAATGTCTTCCATTCCCAGCGTTCAATCATCGCTGCACGACTCGCTGACTCATGATGGGTAAGCACAGCATTTGGTTCCATCACCACGCGATGTCCTGCTTGTCTGACACGCAAGCAGTAGTCCACGTCGTTGTATGACAAGGGCATATCTGTCGACAGTCCACGAAGTTCTTGAAACAGATCACGCCGGGTCAGCAAGCACGCTCCAGTAACCGAAATCACATCACGAGCCAAGTCAGCGTCATAACGAGCCAAGTCCTCGACATCCCATCCCACAAACGGGTGAAGCGGCTTGCCCTGGTCCATAACCATCCCGCAATGTTGAATTCTTTGGGGTTGACTTTTCTTGGGCTGGATTCTTTTGGGCTGATTCTTGTTAGGTTGGATTTCGCCACTTGGATATAACAGCTGAGCACCCACAATGCCCAAATCCTCATCTTCAAAATGCGCCAACATGCGTCCCAACCAGTCTGTGTTGTCGGCACTCACATCGTCGTTCAACAACAACAAATACGCACCTTCACAAACGGCAGCTCCAGCATTGATTGCTGTCGAATAATTGAACTCACCACCTCCTCTATAGAGCACTCGCGCATTGCTTGGCAATTCCAAGTCCTCAGCATTGCTCCGATATTCGTCACCGACCACAACAACAATCTCACGCACCGCAGGCGTCAACGCCTCAAGCATGGCAAGACATGTATTAATCAATCGTCCAGATTCAGCCCCTGCAGTGGGTATCACCACAGACACATCAGTTTGTTTGGAATAGTCCGGCTTTCGCCTAAACGTCCCATACCGGACACCTTCGGCAAGTTCAACTGGAGTCACATCCACTGCCGGCACCGATTGGTGACGAGACAAAATCATCGGCATGTGCAACACCTGACGTCTACCTGTAACCAGCTCCCACAGCGCAGCCACGAATAGCTCAGTCACGTTCGCTGAATTGCTGAACTCTGCAAGATCATTACTCAAAATCGCCGAGCGAACAATTAACGGCAAGAAACTACTCGGACATGACTGCGCCCGAGTCGGTGACCAAGCCGGTCTGGCAACACGCCGCCCAGCAACGATCAAATCGCCGTAGACAGCATCAGGTGAATACTGCGCCACAACCTTACGGATCTCGCCTAGAGCGTCGGGGTCAAATAAGCAATCATCAGGCGCAAGCACCAGATAATTGTCAGCATCCTTACTATTTGGAGGCAAGAAAGTTGCTACAAGCCCAGCCAGAGCACCAAGATTAGACAGCTATGTCCGCCACCACCGGCAAACCTCTCGTAATTCACCAGTTCATCCCGTCGCTATCGCATCGTGACGCAGTCGGCACCCATAGCAAATACGTCTCAAAACTTCTCGAAAGCCTTGGGCACAAGGTCATCACTTTTTTTGACGCTGCCAGTCGACGAATACTGCTAAACCAATTCGGACGCCTTGACCGCTACCAACGCCACACCAAATACCCCGCACCAGACCTAATCATTTATCAAGCATCAACAGGTTCACCCATAGCGGATTACCTGCTCGAACGCGACGAACCCCTAATCCTCAACTACCACAACATCACACCTGCGGAGTTCTACGAACCCTGGTCGACTGACATGTCCACCGAGCTACGCCAAGCCCGTAACCAACTTCAACGCCTATGTCAACACGCCAAAGGTGCTATCGCTGACAGCACCTACAACGCCAACGAGCTAACCGCTGTCGGTCTTGACAATGTTGTGGTTTCACCTGTCATGTGGGATTTGCCAAAACCGCCAAAATTTCCCCACTCAATATCATTAAGCAAATCATCGAGCAAAATAAACATGCGCCCAATAAACATGCTTTATGTCGGCAGGCTTGCTCCCAACAAGGCATGCGAAGATCTAATAGCCATCGCCGTCGCCCTCCGCGACCAAGGCCACTCACCACACCTGCGACTAGTAGGCCGTGCTTCACCTCCCAGCTATGAACGTCACCTTCAAGAACTCGTCAACACCTCCGATGCGCACCAAATCGTCAAGTTCTGTGGTTCGATCAGCCCCAGAGCACTCGCCAAAGAGTTCGCACGAGCAGACGTCTACATGTCAGCCTCAAAACACGAAGGCTTTTGCGTGCCAATCCTTGAAGCCATGGCCGCTGGAGTTCCCGTCATCGCCAACCCTGCCGGTGCCGTCCCCGAAACCGCTGGCAACGCTGCCCACTTCATTACCACCAACAACCTAGACGCTCTAGCAGCCGCCGTCGTCGAAATTACCGATAATCAAACACTTCGCTCCGACCTAATTCAACGCGGCCACCAACGAGCCTCTGAATTGTCGCTCCCCACCGCAGCCACCGCGTTCAAAAACGCCTTCGACCAACTTCGCACCACTCTCTAACCACCCCACCCAACTCTTCACAATTCTCGAATCTCCCACAACCCAACCAATCCACCCAACCAATCCACCCCGCCACCCATTTCTAAACTCTGCCTATGTCTCGTCGGAGCACACCGACCCTAAACCGAGCCACCTTCTCGCTCGCCTACCACTTCGCCGAACGAGAAACCAAGGCCCGCTACAAACGCAGCCTGCTCGGCTGGGTCTGGTCGCTGCTCAACCCGCTCACACTCGTGCTCGTCTACGCCTTCGTCTTCGGCGTGGTCTACGGTGCCCGAGCCCCCGACATCGCCAACGACACCGCCCAAAACTTCGGCCTCTACGTCTTCTCCGGCCTCATCGTCTGGAGCCTGTTCATGACCGTTGTCAAGGGTTCGATGGAATGGCTCACCAACGTCGCCGACTTGCGCCGCAAAATCTATTTTCCAACCGAAACCGCCATCCTCGGCGGTGCCGCTAGCCAAACCG
>JAAXHB010000174.1 GCA_012271125.1 Actinomycetota bacterium
TATTTATCCCTAGTCATTGCTAGTCTTCCCTAGTCATACCGATCATTCCTAGTCATCTTTAGTCACCCTAGTCACTCCTAGTCATCCCAAGTCATCCTTGTTATCGCTAATCATCCTTTCTCATCCCAGTCATCCTTAGTCATCCCTAGTCATCCTAGTTTTTGTTAGGTATTCATGGTCATCCCTAGTCATACCGATCATCCTTAGTGATCTTTAGTCTTCCTTGGTCATCCTAAACATCGCTAGTCATCTCTAGTCATCTCTAGTCATCTCTAGTCATCCCAGTCATCCTCAGTCATTCCAGTTTTTATAGTCATTCCTTGTAATCCCTAGCCATCCCAGTCATCCCTAGGCATCCCTTCTCATCCCTAGGCATCCCTAGTCATCCCTGTCATCCCTAGTCATCCCTATTTCTCCTTAGTCATCGCTAGTTATCCCTAGTCATTCCAGTCATCCCGAGTCATCGCTAGTCATCCCTAGTCATCCTTAGTAATCCCAGACATCCTTAGTCATCCCTAGTCATTGGTAGTCATCCCAAGTCATCCCTAGTCATCTCAGTCATCCCTAGTTATCCCTAATCATCTTAGTCATCCCAGTCATCCCTAGTGATCTTCAGTCATTCGAATCTTCCCTGGTTATCCCTACTCATTGCTGGTCTTCTCTTGTCATCCCAGTTATCCCTAGTCATCCCTAGTCATCCCTAGTCATTCCTAGTCATTGCAGGTCATCCCTAGTCATCCCTAATCATCCCAGTCATCCTTAATCATCCGTAGTCATCCCTAGTCATCCTTACTCATTCTGGTTATTGCTAGTCATCCGTAGTGATCCCTAGACATACCGATCATCCCTAGTCATCTTTAGTCATCCCATATCATCCTAGTCATCGCTAGTCATCCCTTGTCATCCCAGTCATCCTAGTCATCCTAGTCATCCTAGTCATCCTTAGTCATCTGTAGTCATCCCTAGTTACCCCTGATCATTCCAGTCATCCCTAGTCATCCTTAGTCATCCTAATTATTGCTAGTCATGCTTAGTCATCCCTTGTCATACCGATCATCCCTAGTCATGTTTAGTCATCCTTAGTCATGCCTAGTCATCCAAAGTCATCCTAGTCATCGCTAGTCATCTCTAGTCATCCTAGTCATCCCCGGTCATTCCAGTTATCTTGGTCATCCCTAGTAATCTCTAGTCATCCCAGTCATCGTTACTCATCCCAGTCATCGTTAGTGATCCC
>JAAXHB010000175.1 GCA_012271125.1 Actinomycetota bacterium
CCAAAGTCCAAGTAATGCTGCCGGCGAGTTCGTTGATGCTTGTTGAACCGGCATTTGGGGTGTCAACAATGGCAATGTTCTTACAACCAGCAGTACAAGTGTCATTAGCCACAACCACGAAAGTGTGACTGATCTCCGCAGTACCGCTGCGAGGCAAAGTGACCGCAGTCTCATCAACGAGAGTGTCGGTACCTGAAGAACCATCAGTGATATTGATTGTGACGGTGGCGTCGCCGTCATCGCGGGTGGTGCCATAAGTGAAGGTGTCAGAGGTGATGACTCCGGTGTTTACCGGCAGGTGATAGCGAATGAAACGGTCGCCGTTGCCATCGGTGTGAACCGACGTTTGAGCAAGGGCAACACCAGGCGTGCCTGGGGTCAAGCCGGCACAATCATTGGCGCACTCGTCGCCGTCGAAAACATTGACGTCATAAGTGAAGGCATCACGACCAGTGCGCGAACCAGCGTCAACAGTGTCGTTGTCGAGCTTGTCGGTGGCAGGGATGGTGACAGTGATGGTCTTGGACTCACCACTGTGCGAAGCAGTAGTTGTATAGGTGAAGGTTTCGCTGATGACGGCTTCCTGCACCGAAGCAGCCAGGGTGTAGGTGAGGGTCTTGGTGGACTGGGCGATAGTGACGGTGCCGTGTGTTGGTTGAGTGACCGTGATGCCGGCGCAGTCAACAGTGTCGTCACAATCCAGGTCGGAGATGTCAGTGAGGACAACACTGCCGGTCACTGCAGCCCAGCCGGTGCGATTACCTGTCGCGATAGCTCCGTCGACGAGCTTGTCAGCAGCGGCGAAGCTGATGGTGACGGTGGCATGGTTGTCATCGGTGCCGCCGTCGTTATCGGTGCCGTAGGTGAAGGTGACATCAGAACCTGGGGTAGCAACACCTGAGCCGAGGGTGTAGCGAATGATCTGCTTGCCGTCGACGGTCATTGCTGTGGCAGAGCCGTTGCCAGGAGCTTGAGTGACTGCGAGATTGTTACAACCGGCGGAGCAGGTGTCATTGTCGAGGACATCAATGTCGTAGCTGATGGCATCGGTTCCATAGCGATAAGCGGTTAGAGAGTCGTCGTCCAGGACGTCGGTGTTGGTGATGTTGATTGTGACGGTGGCGCTGTTAGTGCTGTCGATAGTGGTGTATTGGAAGGTGACCTGAGTCACCACAGGATCATCGGCGGCGAGAGTCCAGGTGATCGTGCCGGCGTTTTGATCTATACCGGTGGTGTCATCTATGGCGCCGGCGTTGGGTTCTTGACCGGAGACAATTGAAATGTTTCGACAGCCGTCGGAGCAGGTGTCGTTATTGACGACAGGAACGGTGACTGACATTTCGCCAAGCCCAACACGTGGCTCGTTGTCGATGGTGTCGTCAGCGAGGGTGTCTTGACGGTTGCTGCCGTTGTCGTCGTCGTCACGAGTGATGGAAATATTGACCGTGGCATCTCCGGAATTGCGAGTGGTCGTGTAAGTAAAGGAGTCGCTTGTGACAACGCCATAGTTGACAGGCAAGGAGTAGCGAATCTTTTGAGTGCCGTTGTCATCGAAGGTGACGGCGGTGCCGTGAGTTGGATCGGTAGCGATAGCTAGACCGGCGCAGCCGTCGGCGCACTCGTCATTATCGAGGACGTCAATTTCAGCGGTGTAGGAGGCGCGACCGATACGAGAACCGGAGTCGTCATCTGTGGTGACCTTGTCACTCGGATCGATGCTGACGGTGATGGTCTTGGCTTCGCCGGCGTTAGAAGCAGCAGTTGTGTAAGTGAAGCTGTCGGAGTGGACGACCTCTTGGTTGGAGGCAGGCAAGGTGTAGGTGATGACGTTGGTGGTTTGATCAATGCTGACGCTGGCGTCGGCGGCGGATGGGCCACTGACGATTTCGATGGAGTCGCAGCTGGTGGAGCCGCAGGTGGCAATGTCGTCAACGTCAACAGTGCCGGTGACTTGAACCCAGCCGACACGATCAGAAATGCTGATCGAACCATCGCCGAGGCGCTCACCGGTAGCGAAAGAGATGGTGACTTCGCCTGAGTCGCCGCCGCTGGTTGGGTCATCGTCATCATCAGCGTCGTCGGTGTCTGAAGGGTTACTGGTGGTGTAGGAGAAGGTGATGTCGTTATTGGAGGTGTGGGCGTCTTCGGCAAGGGTGTAGCGGATCATCTGCTTGCCGTCAACGGTCACGACAGAAATGTCGCCTTCGGCGGAGGTGATGTCGTCATCGATGGCGAAACCGGCGCAGTTGTTGCCGCAGGAGTCGTTGTCTAAGACATCAAGGTCAACGGTTACGGCATCGGTTCCGTGACGGTAGATGGTCGGAGTGTCAGCATTGAGGATGTCGAGGTTGGTGAGGTTGATCGTGACAACGGCTTTGGAGTCGGTGTCGGGATCGGTGGCGTCAGCGTCGCGGGTGGTGTAGGAGTAGGTGACCTGAGTGACCGGATCGTCATCGGCGGCGAGAGTCCAGGTGATCTCGCCTAGGAACTGATCGATGTTGGTGATAGAGCCAGCGGCGGGGCCTTCGCCGTCAACTATGGCGATTTCATAACAGCCTGCGTAACAGCCGTCGTTGCCGGTTACTTGGAGCGGAACTGGAAGCTCGACACGGCCATTGCGGACGATGTTGTAGGGCGAGCCGTTGCGTCGTGGAGTGTCGTTTTGGAGGATGTCATCGTCGGTGGTGAGATCGTTGTCGATGTTGATCGTGAGGGTGGCGTCACCGGCGTCGCGGGTGGTGCTGTAGGTGATGACTTCTTGGTTGATGATGCCGTGGCCGAGGTGGATGATGTAGTGGATGTAGTCATAGCCAGACGCAACAACAACGCGTGCGGTACCGCCGCCGGCTGGATCGTTGACGATGGTAAGACCCTCGCAGTTGTTGGCGCATTCATCGTTGTCAAAGATTCGAGGACTGGTCTCGAATTCGTTGCGACCAACGCGGTCGGAACGGTCTTCGTCGACAGCGATGGCGTAGTTGGCGAGCTTGTCGGTGGCGGGGATGGTGACAGTGATGGTGGCTGTGGTGCCGCCGTGAGCGCCGGTGGTGGTGTAGGTGAAGGAGTCGGAGGTGACCGGAGACTGGACGCTGTCGGGCAAGGTGTAGGTGAGGGTTTTGGTGGACTGGGTGAAGCTGGCGGTAGCACCCGATGTGGGTTGGGTGACGATTTGTATGCCGTCGCAGTCGGCGTCATCGCCGCAGTCGAGTCCGGATATGTCGGTTAGGACGACGCTGCCGGTGACGGTTGCCCAGCCGACACGGTTGGTGGTGGTGATGGTGCCGTCAGCGAGTTTGTCGCCGTCTTCGAAGCTGATCGTTACCTCGCTTGTGATGCGGTTGTCGTCTTCGTCTTTGGAGTCTTCGGTGTAGTAGGTGAAGGTGATGTCGTTATTGGAGGTGTGGACGTCTTCGGCAGCGGTGTAGCGGATGATTTGGCGGGTGCTGTCGTCGGGGTCGGTTATGACCGACAGGGCGCCTTCGGTGTCGGCAATGTCGGTGTCGATCTTTAGGTCGTTGCAGCCGCCGCCGCAGGTGTCATTGGCGAGGACGTCGATGTCGTGGGTGATGGCATCAGAGGCGTAGCGGTAGATGGTTGTTTCGTCGTCGGTGAGGATGTCGGTATTGACGATGTTGATGGTGACAGTTGCAAGAAGTTTGCTGAGATCGGCGTTGGTGACGGTGTAGCCGAAGGTGATCGTGTCGGGAGCGGTGACACCATCGGCGATAGACCAGGTGATCGTGCCGGCGAGCTGATCGATGCTGTAGGAGCCGACGCTGGGTTCGTTAGCTGAGGGGACAGTGATGTTGCGACAATACGAACGGCAGTTGTCGTTTGCGACGACAGTGACGGGGACGCTGATTGCGGCGAGACCCTCGCGGGCAGTGTTTATTCCGCTGTCATCGGCGAGGAGGTTGGTGCCACCATCGGAAGCGGTGATGCTGATGGAGACAGTGGCGGGGTCATCGGTGCCGTCGGCGTCATTGTCGGTGTAGCGAGTAGTGGTGTAAGTGAAGGGGTCGGAGGTGACAACACCGATGTCTTTGTGGAGGCTGTAGCGAATCTTGCGCTTGTTGTTGTCATCAGCGTCTTCGAAGATTTCAGCGGTGCCATGAGTGGGGGCGGTGGCGATAGCAAGACCGGAGCAGGCGTTAGCGCATTCGTCATTGGCGAAGGCGTCAATTTCTCTGGTGTATGCGACACGGCCGGCGCGGGTAGCAGAATCGGAATCGTTGGTGAGCTTGTCAGAGGGGGTGATTGTGATTGTGACGGTGTGGATAGTGCCGGAGTTGGAAGCAGTTGTGGTGTAAGTGAAGGAGTCGGAGGTGATGGCTTCTTCGGTTGAGTCCGGCAGGGTGTAGGTGATGATCTTGGTGGACTGGGTGAAGGTGACGGTTGCACCGGTGGCGCTCGGTTGGGTGACGCTGATGCCGGCACAGCTGGTTGAGGTGCCGCAGGCGACACCGGTGAGGGTGTCTAGATCAATGCTTCCGGTGACGGTTTGCCAGCCGTCGCGATCAGCGATAGAGATGGAGCCGTTGGCGAGACGGTCGCCGGCAGCGAATGAGACGGTGACGGTGGCGTGGTCAGCATCGGTGCCGCCGTCAGCGTCGGTGCCGTAGGTGAACGTCACATCGCTGCCTGGGGTGGCAACACCTGAGCCGAGCTCGTAGCGGATGATCTGCTTACCGGCGACGGTCATTGCGGTAGCAGTGCCTGAACCTGGGTTCGAGGTGACTGTGACGTTGTTGCAACCAGCTGAGCAGACATCGCCGTCAAGGACATCAATGTCGTAGCTGATGGCATCAGTGCCGTAGCGATAAGCAGTTAAAGAGTCATCATCTAAGACGTCGGCGTTGGTGATGTTGATTGTGACGGTGGCGTTGGGGGTGGCGGCGGCTGGGTCGTCGGTTGTGTATTGGAAGGTGACTTGATCCACTGAGGCTGCGTTTTCGGCGAGGGTCCAGGTGATGGTGCCGTTGAATTGATCGATGCCGTCGCTAGCGATAGTGCCAGCTGAGGGTGTGCC
>JAAXHB010000176.1 GCA_012271125.1 Actinomycetota bacterium
GGATGGGGTCGCGTCTGTGGTTTGAAGAGAGTAGGTGATTGTTTGTTCGCCGGCGTTGTCGGTGGCGACTGTGATAGAGCCTTTGCCGTCGGCGAGGTCGTTGACGATTTCAAGGTTTTCGCAGCCGGCGTTGCAGGTGTCGTCAGCAAGCACGTCAAGGGTTTTGGTGATTGCTTCGGAGGCAAAGCGGTGGATAGGGATGCGGTTTCCGGCTTGCAAGACGTCTGATAAGCGGGTCAAACGGATCACCACTTGAACGTCGTCAATAGAGTCGCTGGTTTTGTATCGGAAGCGAGCTTGATAAACATGGAATAGGACATCGGTGCCAAGAGTGAATGTGAAGGTATTGGTATCGCTGTTCCATTCGAGTTCACCCACAGTTATGTCGCTAGTGATGATGGGCTCGCCGCATTCGTTGATGCAGTTGTCATTTTCATAAATGTCGATTGTCGTGGTCAACGGGACATTGCGTTTGCGTTCGCGTACGAAGTCGTCTTTGACAAGCGTGTCAGCTTGAGATAGGAAGTTGATTTGAACTGTTACAGGGTTTGAGTTGCTCATGTCACGTGTCGAATAAGTGAACCGATCGAAAAGAGGTGCCACTGTGTTGGAATTAAGGGTGTATTCGATTTTTCGGGTAGTTGTATTGAAAGATGCAGAGCCGGTTGAAGGAGTTGAGACGATGACGTTGTTGCAGCCAGCGCGGCAGTTGTCGTTGGCAAGAACATCGATTTCAGTAGTCCAGTTGTTTTGACCTTCACGAACACGACTAACAGCGTCATTGACAAGCTGGTCGTGCAGGGTTGTAATCCGAAGCGTGACGGTGGCAGCACCTGAATGATGATCGGTGGTGTAGGTAAATCTGATCGCATTTGGGGCAGCAGTGTTGGCTGAAACTGTGTAGACGATTTCGTAAGTGTCGGCGTCAACAACAAGTGTGCCGTCGTTTGGTGTGAGGACAGACTCCACTTTGAGACCGGTGCATCCGGCACCGCAGGTGTCACCGTTTAGGACATCGAGGCTGACGCTGAAGTCGGTAGACACACCGGTACGGGTAGCGGTGAATGAGCCTTTACTAACAAGGGTGTCGATTTGGGAAGCAATATTGATTGTGACAGTGGCATGGTCATATGTGGTGCCGCCGTCGTCATCGGTGCCGTATGTGAACGTGACTTGTGGTGATGGCACCAAAGTGCCTTGAGGGATGGTGTAGGTGATTTCGTTGGTTTGGCGGTCTATATCAAGTGAGCCAACGTTCGGACCTGAGATGATTGCCAGGCTGGCACAGGCGTCAAGACAGGTGTCGTTGTCAAGCACGTCGAGTGTCTGGCTAAACGCGGTAACTCCGAGACGCCCAAAGTTAAAGGTGTCGTCGTTTAGGACGTCAACAGGTGTTCCGAGGTTGATTAGCACTACCGCTGGCTGCTGTGAGCCTCCGGTTTCATAGGTGAACGAAATCTTTGTCCTGTTATTTGGCAGGACTGTACCTTCGGGAAGGGTGTAGATGATCTTGTTGCCATCGTCGTTTGGGGTAGCGGTGCCTGGGTGGGGGTTTGCGGCAATGGACAGTCCGTGGCATTCGTTGTCGTAGCAGTCATCGTTTTCAAAGACGTCGATCTCTAGGCGGATGGCGTCTGTTCCGACTCGGGTGTATTTCTCGACATCTGATCGGAGAACGTCGATACCGGCGAAGGTGATCGTGGCTGTTGCGTGTCTGGGGGCATTGTCGGTGGTGTAGCGAAAGGAAACGGAGTCAGGGGCTGTTACGCCATCGCCGATTGTGTAGACGACCATATTGCCTGAGTGGTCGAGAGCGGCGGTGCCTGCGGCTGGTTGTGACAGCAGGCGTAAGCCGGTGCAGCCGGCATCGCAAGTGTCGTTGTCGAGAACGTCGATCATGCGGGTGATGGCTTCGTTATTCGTACGGACAATTCGCTCGGAGTCGTTATGGAGGGTGTTTATGGTGTGGGTGATAGTCACTGTGGCTGGAGCCTTGGCGTTGGCTGTGGTGTATTGGAAGGTGTCGGTGGCTGGTGATTGGGTTCCAGCGGCAATCGTGTAGGTGGCGATACCGGTATTTGCGTCAATGGTGACCGTGCCAGGGGACGGCTGTCTCGTGATGGTCAGGCCAACGCACTCGTGTACGGAACTGCAAGCGTCGTTAGCGGTGAGGTCAATGGTGACGCTTGCTGCTTGGATGCCAGTGCGGGTCAGGGCAGCGGTGTCAGCGACTAGGACATCTTGGGCTCGCGTCGTGGGCTGGCGGACTACTAGTGTCGTGGTTGGGCTTACCGCAACAGTTGTCGTTGTGGTTTCTGCAGTGTCTGGTGTGGGGTTTTCGTCTTGCCAAGTTTCGCCCCTGTCGAGCATGACTCTCAACTGGCGTCTAGATAAGAGGTTTTGGCTACAGAAGTTGCTGCCGTCGCCGCAGCCGATGGTTATTCCGGCTTGGCGGACACTTGCGATTTCGTTGACAAACGTGTGCTCCGGGCCTATGTCTTCAAAGGTGTCAACCTCGTCTGCTGGGGGCAGGTCAAAGCCTCTGACAAGGAAGGCGGCGACTTGTCCTCTGGTGATCGTGTCGTTGGGACAGAAGTTGGTGCCGTCGCCACAGCCAACCGTTATGCCTAGCTCGGCAATGCGCTCAATATGAGCGACTGCCTGGTGATTTTCGTCTACATCGGCAAAGCGCCGTTCGTTGCCAAGTTCTGGCTCTGTGCCATCAACTGCTTCGACCATCCAGATCGCTGCGATCCAACGCGGGACAGCCTCGTGATGGCATGGCTCGTCGCCCTCACAGCCAATATTTTCATCCCTGGCAATATTTTCGTCCCTGACCGGCACCGGCGCATCCTGGCCCAGAGCTGTTGTAGGCAACCCCAAGAGGCTCACCACAAGGCCGACCACCAGCTTTGCCTTCACTGTTCCGACCTCATCTCTCCCCTTCAGGCTACCTGCCTAGCTCGTTGGCCTTTATCAGGGTTGAATGT
>JAAXHB010000177.1 GCA_012271125.1 Actinomycetota bacterium
GTCGAGGAGGGTGGGGTCGTTTTGCCAGTTTTTGGTGACCTTGACGACTAGCTCTAGGTAGGTGCCTTCGGGTAGGTGTTTTCGGGCGGCTTGACCGACGGATTTGAGAACCGATCCGTTGTGACCGATGACGATGGCTTTTTGCGAGTCTCGCTCGACAAGGATTTCGCAGCGAATAAGTGGCGGATCCCAGTCGGTGACTCTTGTGGCTATTGAATGCGGCAGCTCGTCGCGGGTTGCTGCCAGGAGTTGTTCTCGGACAAGTTCAGCGACCCAAAAGGCGTCTGGCTGGTCGGTGATCATGTCGTCGGGATACAGGGCTGGACCCTCTGGCAGTTTGGCACTTAGATGGTTGAGCAGGTCGTCGATGCCGTCTTTGGTCTTACCGCTGACAACGAAGTAGGCGTCAAAATCCAGGTGAGCACAGGTTGCTAGCTGTTTTAGAACTGATTCGGGTTTGGCAAGATCGGATTTAGTGACGACCACAACGGAGTCTTTTGACAGGGTGTCGGCGATGTAGGCGTCGCCGATTCCATAAGGGGCGGTGGCATCAAGAACGAAGCAAGTGACGTCGACATCAGCGATGGCACCTTGTGCAGCTGTGTTGAGTCGTTTTCCTAACGGCGAGCGAGGCTTGTGGATTCCGGGGGTGTCTACAAAGACGATCTGAGCATCATCACGGGTCAAGACGCCGTTGATGCGTGAACGGGTGGTTTGAGGCTTGTCGGAGATGATTGAAATATGTTCGCCGACGATGGCGTTGAGCAGCGTCGACTTGCCGGCATTGGGGCGACCTACAAAGGTGACAAATCCGCTCCGATAACCCATGTCACTTCTGGATCATTTCTGGGCTAGCAGCTCACGCTCTCGGGCTTGCATCACAGCGGCTTCTTCAGGGGATTGATGGTCATAGCCGAGCACATGCAAGGTTCCGTGAACAACGAGTAGTGCTAGCTCGTCTTTCAAGTTGTCCATGTTGGCGGTGCCGTCGGCGATGCCTTTGGCTGCGTAAGCCGGACACACGACAACATCACCGATTAGGGGGTTCTCATCGGTGACATCTACTTGTGAAACGTTGGTGGCAGCAGGGTTTTGGGTTGCGTCGATTGGAAACGCCAGGACATCGGTGGGGCCGTCTTTGCCCATGTGTGCCGAGTTGAGCTCTGACATCTCGTTTTCGTCCACAAACACCAACCCGAACTCGCCTTGAGTTGTGCCTTCTTTTTCAAGGACGGAGCGGGCTAACTCGCTTAGGTGAGCGGCATCAACCTCGAGTGTGGTGTCGTTTCTTTTTTCAGTGACGAAGACTTCAATGCTCACCTGAGAGTTAGGACTTGTTGGTGGCGCGGTCGTAGGCGGCGACGATTTCGACGACGATTCGGTGGCGCACCACATCTGAGTTAGACAGGCGGGCAAAGCCGATGCCGTCGATACCGGCAAGGAGTTTCTCTACACCAACAAGGCCGCTGCGGCCGCCAGCGACGTCGATCTGGGTGATGTCGCCGGTCACCACTGCTTTGGAAGCAAAGCCGATGCGGGTTAAAAACATTTTCATCTGCTCAGGTGTGGTGTTCTGGGCTTCGTCCAAAATGATGAAACTTGAGTTCAGTGTCCTGCCGCGCATGAACGCCAGCGGTGCGACCTCGACAGTGCCGCGCTCGAGCAAGCGTTCCATGCCTTCGTTGCCGACCATGTCGACAAGGGCGTCATACAACGGCTTGAGGTAAGGGTCAACTTTTGCCATCATGTCTCCGGGCAAAAAGCCGAGCCGTTCGCCTGCTTCCACAGCGGGACGGGTCAAAATGATCCGCTCGACTTCGCCGGCGTTGAGGGCACGCACCGCCATCGCCACCGCGAGCCAACTCTTACCGGTGCCAGCGGGACCGATGCCAAAGGTGATGACATTGTTTGCCATCGCATCGACATAACCCTTTTGGCCTGCGGTTTTAGGACGCACTAGCGAGCCGCGGGCGGTGCGCAAGACATCGTGGGTTAGCACTTCAGACGGTGACTGATTGGCGCGCACCATGTTTATGGTCTGATCTAGGGTGCCGTGATCGAGACGTTGGCCTTGTTCGATCAATAAGACAAGTTCTTCAAAGAGACGAGTGACTAGGGCGGCGTCGGCACCGTCGACGCTTAACTCGTTGCCTCGCATATGAATCCGGCTTTTCGGAAAGGCGTCTTGAACTTGGCGCAAGTGGGCGTCGTTTTCACCCACCAACGACGACAGTAAGTGATTGCCAGACAGGTGAATTTTTGTAACCGTGTCTGTCATGGGTAAACCTAGGCTACCTAGCTGTTCTTATCGACAAGGAGCGAGAATGACACAAGCAAACTTTTCTGATCAGGTAGCGGCTTTAGAAGCTGACTGGGCCTCGAATCCTCGTTGGAACGGCATCCGGCGTGACTACAGCGCTGCTGATGTTGTGCGGCTGCGGGGGTCGGTGATGCCTGAGGTGACGTTGGCTCGCAACGGCACTGCGAAGCTGTGGGAGCGGCTGCACAAGATGGATTATGTGCATGCTTTGGGGGCGATGACCGGAGGGCAGGCGATTCAGTTCGCCAAGGCGGGTTTGCCAGCGTTGTATTTGTCGGGGTGGCAGGTGGCTGGTGACGCCAACCTTGCTGCTCAGGTGTATCCGGATCAGTCGTTGTATCCGGCGGATTCGGTGCCGGCGTTGGTTGCTCGACTCAACAACGCTTTGCGGCGGGCTGATCAGATCGAGTGGGGGGAAACGGGTGGTAATCCGACCACGGATTGGATG
>JAAXHB010000178.1 GCA_012271125.1 Actinomycetota bacterium
GTGGAAGCGCCAGCTCATTTTGGACTTCCACTCGGTGCTGGATCGATCCGACGCACCCGATGACACCTGCATGTCCATGTACCTCAACGACGAGCTGTTGTTATCGAATAAAGATCAGAACTTGTATGTGCCGGCGTCGTTGATGAAAGTAGCAACGGCAGCTGCGGCGCTTCAGGAAATGGGCCCGGATTTCACCTACACAACCAGGGTTTATGTGGAGCCGTCGTCGTTGGCATATGCCACAGATGGGGTGTTCGAAGGCGACATATGGGTGGTGGGGGCGGGTGATCCGGTGCTCAACTCCACGAGATATGTGGGGCGTTACGGGGTGCCTGAAGCGTTCACGAACTTCGGTGCCCTAGTCGATGACACCCACGAATACTTGAGCGGCCGTGGTTTTCACACGATTCAGGGCCGCATTTACGGCGATGGGTCGCGTTTCGTGGACGAGACCGACTATTTGGGGCAAACCATCGGCGGTAGTTCGGTGTGGAAAGCCAACTATGTGACCACGAACTTGGTCGGGCCGCTGTCAGGGCTGTTGTTAAACGATGGCTACTCCAGCTATGTGGCATCGCTTTCGGGGGCTGATCGGCGAAATCGGGTGCGGGCGGAGGATCCGGCGCAGTACACGGCATCGATTTTTGACGACTGGCTTGAAGATCATGGTTGGGCTATTACCGGCATTCCACGATCTGGCTCGGCAGGCGACTTGGGCGAGCTGGAGCTGATTGCTGAGATTGACTCGCCGCCGCTGAGTGAAATTCTCAAGCGAATGCTTAGCCGTTCCGATAACACCATTGCCGAAATGCTGTTTAAAGAAGTTGGGGCAAGGCGTGCCGGGTCGTCACGGGTCAATGCTGCAGGTTCGGTTGAAGCGGTTCTCGCCGAATGGATGGATGTAGAGTTGGGAGAAATCAGCGACCTGATTCATGTGGTTGATGGGTCGGGACTGTCGACGCTCAATGAGTTCACCTGCGACGCTGTGGCACGCATCTTGTTGCAGGTCGGGCCCGATTCGGCGCTGGTTAACGCCTTGTCGGTGGCGGGTGAGTCCGGCTCTTTGAAAGGGTGTTTTTTGCCGATTGAAGCCAACGCCGTCTATGCCAAAACCGGCTCCTTGAACGACGTGTCGGCGCTGGCAGGGTTGAGCTTTGCCGACAACGGCGACGTGGTGACCTTTTCCATAATCGCTAATCAGGAGCTGATCATTTCAGCGGGGTTGTGCAGCCCGTTGCGGCTTGCCACGCTCAACGCAGCCGGTGGCTACACCTACGGGCCCGAAGGTGGCACGCCTGAGCCGGTTGACACTTCCGGCTTTGACGACATCGACGGCATACGTCACGAGGCTTCGATACGGGCGTTGGCAGCTGAAGGGATTGCGGTGGGATGCGGGGAGCGGCTTTATTGTCCCGATGATCCACTGACACGGGAGCACATGGCGGCGTTTATGGCTCGGGCATTTGATTTGACCGACACGGCTTCGTGGAGTTTCGCCGACGTTGCCGGCCAACAATATGAGCAAGACATTGCCGCCATTGCTGAGGCGGGGATTACACGTGGATGCAACAAGGCTGGGACTCGTTATTGTCCCGATGACATTGTGAACCGGGCGCAGATGGCATCGTTTTTAGCGCGTGCGTTGGATATTTCAGCGACTCCTGAAGGGCGTTTTGCTGATGTGCCGACCAATGATGTTCACGCGCCGGCGATTGAAGCAGCCGCAGCTGAACGCATCACGTTGGGATGCGACGATCAAGGGTTGCTTTTTTGCCCCGAATCCGGCATCACCCGTGCCCAACTTGCTGCTTTCTTAGCTCGAGCGTTGCGGTTATAAGGCGGTGGCTGAGTAGCGGTTGTTGTGGAGGGTGAGCTCTAGGGGCATGTCGAAACATTCTGAGAGCAGGTCTGAGGTGAGAGCTTCTTTGATTGGGGCTTGGGTTCCGATGGTGCCGTTGCGTAACAGCAGGCAGTGGGTGAAGTGGGCGGGGATTTCTTCGGCGTGATGGGTGACAAGCACTATCGGCGGAGTGGCGGGGTCCGCGGCGAGGTCGGATAACACGCCGAGCAGCTCTTCGCGGCCGCGGAGGTCTAGGCCGGCGTTGGGTTCGTCGAGCAAGATGATGCCGGGGTCTATGGAGAGGGCGCGGGCGAGCAGCACTCGTTGTCGTTCGCCTGAAGACAAGGTGCCGAAGTCATGGTCGGCGCGATGAGCACAGCCGACACGTTCAAGGGTTGCGATGGCGTGATCACGGTCGGCGCTGGAGTATTGGTGCCACCAGGGTTCAAGAGCGCCGAAGCGGGCGGTCATCACGACCTCGGTGGCGCTGAGACTTCCGCGGAGCTGGTTTGCCATGGCAGCCGAGGTGAGTCCGACCTTGCGACGCAGCTTGCGGACGTCGACTTTGCCAAGAGCTTCGCCGAGGAGTTCAACTTCGCCGCTGCTGGGATGCATCCATAGGGAAGCAATGCGGATAAGGGTGGTTTTGCCAGAGCCGTTGGCACCGAGAATGATCCAGCGTTCACCGGCGTTGACCTGCCAGTTGATGTCGTGAAGGATGGGAGTGGAGTCGATTGTTTTGGCGACGCCACGCAGCGACAGGACAGGGCTCATGGACTGGTTGCGGGGGAAGTGCCAGACGAAGTATTCGCGAGCATGCGGGCGTAGCGACCGTTGAGGGATGCGAGTTCTATGGGGGTGCCGATTTCAACAATGCTGCCAGTTTCAAGGATGGCTATGCGGTCGGCACGCTGAGCGGTGGCTAGGCGATGAGCGATCATCACAGAAGTGTGTCCGGCTAAGGCGATTTCGGTGGCTTGATCGATAGCGGCTTCTGAGGCGGGGTCGAGGTTGCTAGTGGCTTCATCAAGCACCAGAAGGCGTCGTTGGGCAACAAAGGCTCGAGCTAAAGCCAATAGTTGACGTTCGCCTGCTGACAGTGTCGCTCCTCGTTCGTGGACAACGGCGTCGAGTCCGCCCAGAGTGGCGACAAGGTCAGCGATGCCGAGGGCGTCAAGGGAAGCCATGAGCACGGCGTCGTCGATTTCGGGCACAGCGAAGGCGAGGTTTTGGCGAAGGGTGCCGGCGAATAAGAACGGTTCCTGAGGAACGACGGCGATTTGTGAGCGCAGGCTTTCAAGCGTGACGTTGGCAATGTCGATTCCGTCGATAAGAACACGACCAGAGTCGGGGTCATAAGTGCGGGTGAGTAGGCGGGCGAGGGTAGTTTTGCCGGCACCGGTTGGGCCCATGACGGCAAGTCGTTCACCGGCGTGAATGCGCAGGTTGATGTCGTTAAGTACGGGATGAGTGGGGGCGATGTAGTCAGAAGTATTGAGTTGGGCAGGGTGGGAGGGATAGGTAAAGGCGATGTCCTCGAAGACGATTTCGCCGGTGATCGGGTCGAGGTGCTTCGCATTAGGGCGTTGACTTATGGATGGTTGAGTGGCGAACAGGTCGCGCAACTTGTGGATGGCTGCGCCGCCTTGTTGGTAGGAGTTGTAGAGCTGCACCAGAGCCTGAATGGGTGCAAAAAACGCCGTTAAAAACAGCAAATAGGCGGCGAGCTCACCGACGGTGATACGACCTGACGCCACCATCGCTCCGCCAAAGCCGAGCAGCACCGCTTGGGTGGCGATGCCGATGGCTTCACTTCCGGGGGCGTAAATGGCGTTGGCGCGAGAGGCGTCGAGGTTGGCGTCACGATGAGCGTTAACAAAGTTGCGATGGGTGTCCACAGAGGCGCTTTGACGGTGGAATGCCGTAATCACACGAATACCTGCAAGTGATTCCTGGAGATTGGCAAGCAGTTCGCTGATGCGGTTGCGGACGTTTCGGTAGTTGGCGGCTGAGCGTTTTCGGAACCAGATCGACGATGCCAGAGT
>JAAXHB010000179.1 GCA_012271125.1 Actinomycetota bacterium
TCCTTCACCTACACCACCACCCGTGATGGCGGCGATAAAACGGTCAGCCTTACCATTAACCGCAGGGACAGAGGTACTGACACCCTCGTCGACGACGCCCGCACGATTAGCCGCAATGGTCTCGCAGAATTAACCCTCACTATCCCGGTCGTCCACAACGACACCTGCGACGATGGCTGCCGCAGCATCTCCGTCGTCGGCACCCCCACCGCCGGCCAAATCGAGAGCATCGATCAGGCCAACGGCACCATCACCTGGAAGCTCAACGCAGATGCTGCTTCAGTCAATGAAGCCACCTTTGACTACTCCACTACATCAGACAGAGGCAACGCCACGGTCACTATCACCATCAACAACTCCGACGTCCTTGATAATGACAGCTTTACCGTCTATCGCTACGTCTCCGATGCCATCAGCTACGACTTCCCTGTCGTATCCGACGACAATTGCTCCGCCGACTGCGCCGGACTCAACATCTCCACCGACATCCCCTCTACTCAAGGCGACCTCTCTCTCGTCGACTCAGATAACGACGGCAACAACGACACCATCCGTTACACCCTCAACTCCGGCGTCCACACATCCAACAGCAACATCACCTTTGGCTACAACACCAGCAATTCCACCGGCGCAGCAACAGTCACCATCTCCTTCGCCGGCGGCGACCGCCTCGCCAACGGCTCAATCAGCATCTCTAACCGTGCCGGCTGGGTTGAGGCCACCGGAACCATCGATCTTGACAGCGCAGCAAATGTCATTTGTGGCACCAGCCCTGACTGCGGTGGCATCAGCATTGTTTCCGGCCCGAGCGCCACCGGTGCTACCGCCGTACCTGATCAGACCAACAACACCATCACCTACACCCTCCCCGCCACCACCCAAGAACATGTTGAATCCGATTCCTTCACATACACCACCACTGCTTCCAACTCCGGTGACGTTTACACAATCACAGTCTCCATCACCCCCTCTGACAAACTCACCAATGACTCAGATACTGGTTCTCGCATCGGCCGCGCCCAATACATCAGCACAATCAACGTCCTATCCAACGACCAGTGCGCCAACGGTTGCGCCGGCCTAGCCGTCGTTAACACCCCATCTCACGGCAGCACCTCCATCGTCACCGTCGGCGGCGTTCAACAAATCCGCTACACCCTCGCCGAGGACTACGGCGTCGTCGCCTCAGACTCCTTCACCTACACAACCACTCGCGACGGCGGCAATGCCACCGTCAACTTGACCATCAACCGCACCGACGGCGGTCGCCAAGACACGCTTGTTGCCGACACCGCCTCTGTCACCCGCGTCGGCCTCGCCCAAGCGCAAGTCACTATCGATGTAATCGACAACGACACCTGCGACGACGGCTGCCGTAGCATCACCACCAGCAACCTCTCAGCCGGCACCATCTCCAGCATCGACCAAAACGCTGGTGAAATCACCTGGACTCTCGGTGCCAACGACCCCGTCATCAATCAGGCAACCTTCACCTACAACACCACCGACAGCAACGGTGCTGCCACGGTCACGATCAACATCACCAACACCGACACCCTCGACAATGACTCCGTAACCGTTTACCGCTACCTAAACACCGCCGTCACGGTTGACTTTGACGTCCTCGATAACGACACCTGCTCTGCTGGCTGTACCGGACTCACCATCGAAGACGACATCAACTCCAACCAGGGCACCCTCTCTACTGAGGACACCGACTCCGACGGCAACGACGACGTCATCCGCTACACCCTCAACGCCAACGCCTACACCGCCGAAACAGATCTCACCTTCACATATGGCACCGACAACGACGGCGGCACCACCGCCGATCACGCCACCGTCACTATCGACTTCTCAGCCGCCGACAAGCTCGCCAACGGCACCATCTCCATCACCGACCGTGCCGGCTGGACACAAGTCACCGACGCAGTCGATCTAGACACTCTCTCCGGCGTCACCTGTGACAGCTCTGCCGCCTGCGCCGGCATCAGCATCGTCGATCAGCCGACTGCCAGCGGTGCCTCCGTCACCATCAACCAGACCAACAAGACCCTCACCTACACCCTGCCCGCAAGTGTGCAGGAAGCCGTCACAAG
>JAAXHB010000180.1 GCA_012271125.1 Actinomycetota bacterium
TAGCGATGCCGCTGACGACGACACTGATGCTGTCTTCGTTGATGAGACCGTCAACAACATTGACGCTGCCGACGACAGCATCGGCGGCGACTCAACCCATGACGACTCAGCCCTTACCAATTCAGCCCTTGATAATTCAGATCGTGATGACTCCGCAAACGGTGCCCATGCTCTTAACGGCACCAACATCGCAGCCAACCACTGGCTTGTCGACGCTCAAGTCTCGGTGCCAACAGAGGTAACAGCTGTCGACGAAATCGCCAACCCGGTCAGCTACCGAGATGATGTTTCAAATCTTGTAATCGTCAACCCTTCAGAGGTTTCAATTTCACTGGTGACGATTTCAGTGAACGATGAGATCAACAGAGTTATTGAAGTCGGCCCGCAACGCCGAGTGCTGTTGCCTCTGGCATGGCTTGGCGATGGGCGTTTTGTGGTGGATGTCAGCTCCACTGGTCCAATAGTGGTGGCAAGAGAAGTGGTCGGGCTTACCTCGCGTAGTGCCGATATGGGTGTAGCTATATCAGACCCGATTCAGTTGACCGACGTCCGCTGACCTACTCGTAACATCACCAATGCTGTCGACGTTGTCGTCAACATTGTCACTGGCACTGTCATCGTTATTGTCACCGGCACTGTCGTCGGCAATGTCATCAGCACTGTCATCAGCAATGTCATCGTTGTTGTCGCCGGTTCCTGATGCTGTTTTTGCGTCGCCTGTGTCATCAATAGATAACGAAATAAGTCGCTGAACTTCGTCACCGCTAATGGTCTCATGCTCTAGCAGCGCGCGAGCGATCAAGTCCAAAGCGTGACGATGATCCACCAGAGTCTGTCGACAACGATCTTGTTGTTCACGCAGAATGCGTTCAATCTCCTGGTCAATGACACGGGCAGTGTCGTCGCTGTAGTCACGAGTCTGAACCAAGTCTTCGCCTAGGAAAACCTGACTGTTCGAACCCCACGCCATGGGACCGATCGCGTCAGACATTCCCCATTCACGCACCATTGAGCGAGCTAGTGCTGTTGCTTGCATCAGATCGTCGGCGGCACCGGTGCTACCGACGCCAAAAACCAGCTCTTCGGCGATGCGCCCGCCGAACATGACTACCAGGCGGTCGGTTATGTAGTCGTTGCGATAAATGTGTCGATCTTCTTCTGGCAGCTGCATGGTCACGCCAAGCGCCATACCGCTGGGGATGATCGTGACCTTGTGAAGCGGATCAGCCGTCGGTAGCACCGCAGCACACAAGGCGTGGCCGGCTTCGTGATAGGCGATGACTTCCTTCTCGTCGTCTGACAGTGCCAACGATTCACGTTTTTGTCCCATCAAGACCCGATCACGTGCCTGCTCAAAGTGACTGGCCGCGATCTCGTCTTGGCCTTCTCGAACGGCGTATAGAGCGGCTTCGTTGATGAGGTTGGACAGGTCGGCACCGCTCATGCCGGGCGTGCCTCTTGCGACAACGTTTAGATCAACGTCTTCGGCCAGTCGCTTGCCCTTGCCGTGAACCTGCAAAATGTCCACCCGATCCGCTAGTTCGGGTAGCGGCACGATTACTTGACGGTCAAATCGTCCTGGGCGCAACAGGGCAGGGTCCAAAATGTCGGGACGGTTGGTGGCTGCCATCATCACGATGCCTTCAGAGCCTTCGAAGCCGTCCATCTCCGACAGCATCTGGTTGAGGGTTTGCTCCCGTTCGTCGTGGCCGCCGCCTAGCCCGGCGCCACGTTTGCGTCCGATGGAGTCGACCTCGTCGATGAAGATGAT
>JAAXHB010000181.1 GCA_012271125.1 Actinomycetota bacterium
GCGTCGTACCAGACGTAGATGCGTTTGCCTTCGCCGAGGTCGTCGACGGGTAATTCGACGCCCCAGTCGAGGTCTCGGGTGATGGCTCGGTCGTGGAGGCCTTCGGTGGTCCAGCCTTTGGCGGAGTTGGCGACGTGGGGGCGCCAGCCTTGGCGGGTGTCGAGCCAGGCGGCGAGCGCTTCGGTGAAGTCGGAGTAGCGGAAGTAGAAGTGTTCGGTTTGGCGGAGCTCGGGGGCGGTACCGCTGAGTTTGGAGCGGGGGGCGATGAGTTCGGTGGCGTCGAGGGTGGTGCCGCAGTTTTCGCATTGGTCGCCTCGGGCTTCGGGGTAGTCGCAGTGCGGGCAGGTGCCGCCGATGTAGCGGTCGGGCAGGAAGCGTTGCGAGGCGGCGTCGTAGTACTGCTCGGAGGTGCGTTTGTCGATGTAGCCGGCGGCGAGTTGACGGGTGAACATGTCTTGGGTGACCGCTGCGTGGTTGGGTGTGCCGGTGGTGGTGTAGAGGTCGAAGGAGATGGCCAGGGCGCGCCATTGGTCGCAGAACTCGGAGTGGTAGCGGTTGACGATTGCTTGGGGGGTGGTTTGTTCGGCGTCGGCTCGGACGGTGATTGGGGTGCCGTGGACGTCGGAGCCGGAGACCATTAGGACTTGGTTGCCGACAATGCGGTGGTAGCGGGCGAAGATGTCGCCGGGCAGGTATGCGCCGGCGAGGTGTCCGAGGTGGCGGCTGCCTGAGGCGTATGGCCATGCCACTGCGACCAGTATTGGGGTTGGTTGGGTGTTCGACGACGTCATCGGCGACGCTCCCCTACCGCTGACATAGCCAATTTAGGTTAGTTGAGGTGATTATTTTGGGTGGAGGAGGTTGTAGGTGCGCCGTCTAGAGACTTGGTAGGCGGCGGCGACTTCGTCTGATGCGCTGCGTTTTGTGGTGCCTTTGTTGACTGCGTCGGTTAGAGCGGCGATGAGTTCGTCGTCGGTTGGTTCGTTGGTTGGTTCGGTTGAGCCGGCGATGACGATGACGACTTCGCCTTTGATTTGGTCGGTTACGCCTGCTAGCTCTGTGAGCGTCCCTCTGATGACGTCTTCATGGAGTTTGGTCATTTCTCTGGCGACGACGGCCTGGCGGTCGTTTCCGCAGGCTTTGGCTAGGTCTTCGAGTGTTTGGGCGGTTCGGTTCGGGGATTCAAAGATGATGACGGCGCGCTGTTCGTCGGCGATTTCTTGGAGACGTTTTGTGCGGGCTGAGCCTTTTCTTGGCAGGAACCCTTCGAAGACGTGTCGTGCGGCTGGGAATCCGCTTAGGGCTAAGGCTGTGACGCCGGCGGATGGCCCTGGGATGACGGTGACGGGATAGCCGGCTTCGGTTACTGCGGTGACTAGGCGTGCTCCGGGGTCGCATAGCCCTGGCATTCCTGAATCTGAGACCAGAGCGACGGCTTTTTGCTCTGAAAGTGCTTTAAACACCCATTTTGCGTTGTCTTTTTCGGTGTGGTCGTCGAGTCGTATGAGTGGGGTGCCGCTGACGCCTATGTGGGTGAGGAGTTTTCTGGTGCGGCGGGTGTCTTCGCAGCAGATGAGGTCGGCTTTGGTTAGTGCTTCGATGGCTCTTGTGCTGAGATCTCCGAGGTTTCCGATGGGTGTGGCGACAAGCACCAGTGTGGATTCGTACATGCCGTCACTCTTTGACTTCTAGTTCAACGCCCGGTTCTATGCCCCAGCGTTCAAACGACCCAGCCGGTGCTTCTAGGACTGATTGTGCTTTGCGCACGTAGCAGCCGATGCGGTTGGGTCGCATTGTGGTGGTGCGTAGCACTTTGAGGCTGGCATCGCAGTGGGCGACGTCTATGGCGAAGCGCATCCCCAAAGTGTGCACCGACCGGGTGCGCTCCAGCAGCATCGCTCCGTCACAGGTGTCTCTATTTAGCAGACCTTTGAGCCGCTCTTGGCGGGTTGACGCCCTCTCCAGTGACGCTAAAACCCGATCCCCACACAACAACCACGCCACTCCCTCAGGGTACCTATGGTTCTCAAACTGAGAGACTTTTTCGCGTATTGTTACAGCGCGGTCCATCCACTTAGTGGCATTATGGGGGTTTTCATGTCAGAGAGAGAGAGAGAGAGAGAGAGAACTTCAGCAATAGAACATTATTCCATGGGGAAAACCTGGACTTCTTACGTGGCATTAACAGTGAAACGGTGCACCTGATTGCTACTGACCCACCGTTTAACAAAAACAAGGACTTTCACGCCACCCCTGACAAGCTTGCAAAGGGTGCCAAGTTTCAAGACCGTTGGAGGTGGGAAGAAGATGTACACGAAGAGTGGAAAGATCAAATTAAGAATGATTGGCCTGCTGTCTGGTCTGTTATTGATACTGCGGCTTTAACTTATGGAAACAGTATGGCGGCATTCTTGTGCTGGCTCGGGGTGAGATTAATGGAGATGCGCAGAATCCTTACGCCTACGGGAAGCATCTACCTCCATATTGACCATACCGCGCATGCATATGTCAAGTTAATAATGGACGGTGTATTTGGCAAAGATTCTTTTCGTAATGAAATCGTTTGGTGCTACACCGGTCCAAGCAACACTAAACGTTATTTTCCCAGGAAACATGACACCATTTTGTGGTATACGAAAGACAAGAACCAATGGACATTCAACAACCAAGCTGAATCGTTAAGAACTCCATACAGCGAAGACTTTATGAATAGACGAAAGTACTCGGAAGGCCAATCTGGAATTACAGCTGGCTACTCAGAGGGTCGTAGCAAGTCTGAAATTGAAAGTAAGTATGGCAAGGGCAAACTAGTTGAAGACTGGTGGGATGACATAGGGGCAGGAGGCCAAATGCCAAGATCGGAATATTATGGCTATCCAACCGAGAAACCTTTAAAACTGTATAAGAGGATTATTGAAGCTTCAAGCAATAAGGGTGATGTTGTACTTGATCCATTCTGTGGATGTGCTACCACGTTGGTGGCTGCTGAGCAACTGGAAAGACGTTGGATCGGCATGGACATATGGGATGGAGCGTACAAGGCGGTTCTTGAACGCCTTGCTAGCGAAGACCTCCATGTAAATGACGACGAAATCAACGCAGCTCAGGCTCAGTCGCACTACAAGATTGGATTGTCTTTTGGAGACGTTGTTTGCACCACAGAGATTCCAGAAAGAACTGATGAAAACAATGAAGCAGCTCCCCATTTCTTGACACCTAACCAGATAGCAAGAGAGCCTTGGCAAAAGATGTCAAATGCCACAATTAAACGGATCCTTGCTAGCGCTCAAAAAGACATGAAAGGACTGATTCAGTGCGCTGGTTGCGGTCGAACAATGGAAATTGAGTTTATGGAGCTAGACCATATACAACCACGATCTAGTCGTGGTGAAAACTGGATAACAAATCGAGTCCTGATCTGTAAGCCCTGTAACTTGACTAAGAGCGACACTTTGACAATTCCTGGCCTCGTGAAGACAAACAAGAAATACAACTGGCTCAAGAATCCGACCAGACAAAAGGATGCTGAGAATTCAGCTGCACGAGCAGCAGAAATGGTCAAATCACAATGGATCTGGAGTTCATCGAAAGAACTCGAAGATTTGGTGGCTGCTTACGAAACTAACGCTTGATACTTGTATCTGGGTTAGATGTTGAATTTGAAGAGCATGACGTCGCCGTCTTGGGTGAGATAGTTGCGGCCTTCGGAACGGAGCAAGCCTTTGTCTTTGGCGGCGTTCCAGGAGCCGGCGGAGATGAGATCGTCGTAGCTGACAGTGTCGGCACGGATGAAGCCACGTTGCATGTCTGAGTGGATGACGCCGGCGCATTCGGCAGCGGTGGAGCCGGCACGGAAAGTCCAGGCTCTTGATTCTTTTTCGCCAGTGGTGAGGAAAGTGCGAAGGCCGAGCAAGTGATAGGAGCTTGCTAGGAAAGTAGCCAGAGCACCGTCGCCGAGGCCGAGGGCTTCGAGCATTTCTTGGCGCTCAGCGGGATCGAGTTGGCCGGCTTCGGATTCGAGTTGGACGCATAAGGCGATTACTTGAGCACCGTTGAGTTCTTGTTGGACAGGGGCGGTGACTTCTGCTTCGGTGCCTATTGAATCTTCGGCAATGTTGACGACGGCGAGGACTGGCTTGTTGGTGAGCAAAAAGAATCGACGCATAGCTTGGCGTTCGTCGTCGGTGAGGTTGGCACGATAAATGGGAGTGCCCTGTCCTAGGGGTTCGATGGCTTTAGCGAGAAGGTCGGCGGCGTCCTTCTCCTCAGGGTCGCCTTTTCCGGCACGCGCGAGCTTTTCGTGTTGGCGGGTGGCACTGTCGTAGTCCGCTAGGGCGAGCTCTAGCTCCAGAAGTCGTAGCTGCTCGACTGGAGGATCGTTGGCTTCAGGATCATTGGGCAGCTCAAAAGCTCGAAGCACGTAAACAATTGCGTCGACTTCGCGGATGTCGGCAAGAAAGGCGTTGCCGAGGCCTTCGCCCTTGCTTGCACCCTCGATAAGACCGCCGATGTCGGTGAACTGGACAGTGGCATGGGCGGTCTTTTGGCTTTGACTCAGCTCGGTGAGCTGATCGACACGCTTATCGGGGACTTTTGCGACGCCGATATTGGGATCGGTCGTAGCAAACGCGAACGGAGCGGCATAAGCCTCGGCACCCGTGAGGGCGTTAAACAACGACGTTTTGCCGGCATTGGGCAGGCCGACTAAACCGAAACGCTCCACTGTGTGTCCTTAAATGAGTGCCGCAGCGGTGCGGCAGACGCTTTTAGCTGTTACGGCCAGTGTTGGGTTTGCGACCGTGATTCGCCTTTGAACGGCGGGCTTTCGCCTTGCGCTTCTGAGTCCGCTTAGACACGGCGCACAATCCTACCGAGACTGCTTAAAACTGACGGGTTAAAACTGACGGGCTCGCTTGAAAAGTTTTACGCCAACTTTTCTACCGCACACCCGCCCTCCTTACCGATTGGCAGACTTAAACCATGTTGCTCATATTTGACGGGGATTGTGCGCTGTGTTGTCGGTGGGCGGAGTGGTTGAAGCGCAAGGCGGACGGACGTGTTGAAGTTGTGGCGTCTCAGGTCGCGGATTTGTCTGATCTGGGGTTGACGGGGGCACAGGTTGATTCGTCGGTTTGGTTGGTGAGGGGGGATGAGCGGTTGGCGGGACATCAGGCGATTGGAGCTGCGCTCGTTGAGGTTGGTGGGGTTTGGAAGGTTGTTGGTTTTGCTTGTCTGGTGCCGCCGACGAGTTGGGTGGCTCGGGGTGTGTATTGGGTTATTGCGCGGAATCGTAGGCGGATTGGCTGTAAAGCGTGAGTGTTTTTGAGGAGATTCGCGCTGGGGCGGCGTATGTGGCTGAGAGGGCTCGGCATGTGCGCATCAACGAAACCGAATTGGAGGCGTTTGCAGGAAGGGTGGAGCTAAATGTTGCCGATGACGATCCTGGGCACTTCGCGGTTGGGGATGCTGAGACGACAGCAGCGTTTGTGTTGGCTTTGGACTCCGTGAACTTTGGGTCGGGGTACTTCCCGGTTCTGCGCAAGCGGCATGGGATATCGGGGTATCACACAATTGCGTCGTGTCTACGCGAGTTTGCGTTGAGGCAGCCGATTGCGTCGACATGGCTTGCTGCTGTGGACGTCGCGGAGGTGACCGAGTTATTTGAGCAAGACGGGAATGAAGGTGTTGGAGAGCTGATGGGGTTGTTCTGTCAGGCGTTCAATGACCTCGGAGCGTTTATTGATCGAGTTGGTGACGGTCGGGCGTTGGGGGTGGTGGAGGCAGCGGATGGGTCGGCAGCAAAGATGGTGAAACTGCTAGATGAGATGTCTCTGTATCACGATGTACATGACTATGAAGGCCGTGAGGTTCCGTTGTATAAGCGGGCGCAGATCACGCCATTTGACTTGTCGTGTGCTTTAGGCGACGACTTGCCGGAGCCGTTTTCCGACTTGGATCAGCTGACGATGTTTGCTGACAATCTGGTGCCGCACGTGTTGCGGGTTGAAGGGGTGCTGGAGTTTGAGCCCGCATTGGTTGAGCGGATCAATGCCGGCGAGGACATTCCCAGCGGGTCGCATGAAGAGGTCGAGATTCGAGCTTGTGGACTTCACGCTGTCGAGCAGATCGTCATCGGTCTAATGGGACGAAGTAGCGCCGCAGGAGATGTCGTCACCGCTGGAGAGGTAGACGGAATCTTGTGGCGGCTTGGTGGTCAAGACAAATACAAGGCCCAGGCGCGGCACCGCAGTCGTTGTCATTATTACTAGGGAAATGAACTAGAAGTAAGGGGCCGGGTGGGGCTGGATTGGAGTTGTGTCATAGGGGTGGGCTAATGTGGCGCAGCAAATTTCGTCCCTAGTTTTGGAGGATTCACAATGGCAAAAAGTGCGTTTAGGCATGTGGCTAAGCGGCTGATGGTCATGTTGGCGTTGCTGTCATCGTTGGTGCTGGTAGCGGCAGCATGCAGCAGCGATGACGGCGGCGGAGACGCTGGCATTTCAGTCGGGCTTGTTTTTGACATCGGCGGGCGTGGCGATCAATCGTTCAACGACTCGGCCGCTGCGGGCATCGAGCGAGCCGCCGATGAGCTAGGCATCAGCTTTACCGAAGCCTCGCCCAACGCTGACGGCTCCAACCGCGCCGAGCTGCTGCAGCTAGCTGCTGACGAACATGACGTGGTGCTCGCCGTTGGCTTCTTGTTTGAAGGCGACGCCGCCGCGGTGGGTTCCGTGAATCCCGACACCAAGTTCGGTGTGGTCGACTCGGCGATGCTTGACTTTGGTGCTGATCCGCCTGGGCCGTATGGCGACAACATCGCCGGTCTGGTGTTTGCTGAGCATCAGGGATCGTTCCTTGTGGGTGCTGCAGCGGGGCTGAAATCGCAGACGGGCAAGATCGGCTTTATCGGCGGGGTCGCCAACGTTGGCGGGCTGATCGAGAAGTTCCAAGCTGGATTTGAAGCCGGCGCACGCGAAGTTGACCCTGGCGTTGAGATCGTTGCGTCTTACATCACCGAGGCGCCTGACTTTGACGGGTTCAACGCACCGGATCGTGCTAAGGAAATCGCGCTGAGCATGTACGAGCAAGGTGCTGACATCGTTTATCACGCTGCGGGCGGCTCTGGTGCTGGCCTCTTTGAGGCTGCCAAAGAGCACAGCGAGACCAGCGGCTCCAAGGTTTGGGCGATTGGCGTGGACTCTGACCAGTACCACACCGTTGACCCAGGCGTGCAGGAGTACGTGCTGACCTCGATGCTCAAGAGGGTGGACGTGTCCATCTATGAGATGATCAAGTCCGCCATAGACGACACTGTGGTGGCAGGCCCGACCGCCTATGACCTGTCAGTAGACGGCGTGGGCTACAGCCGCTCTGGTGGGTTTGTAGACGACATTGCCGGTGAGCTTGATGCTCTGAAGGCACAAATTATTGCCGGCGACATCGTGGTGCCTGAGACTCCATAAGGGGTTTCGGCACCGCCAACAAATATTGGTTTGGCAAATATTGGTTTGGCGCGCCTGTAGTGGCGGGCGTGTCGACACCAATCAGAATTAGCTGACAGTGATGACGGCTGCGGTTGAGCTGAAAGGCATAACCAAACGGTTTCCGGGGGTTATTGCCAACGACGACGTGAACCTCAGTGTCGCCGAAGGTGAAATCCATGCCATCTGCGGAGAAAACGGGGCTGGCAAGTCGACCCTGATGAAGGTGCTCTACGGGATGCAACCTCCCGATTCGGGCACGATGAGCATTTTTGGGCAAGAAATCATCCCCTCCTCCCCCGCGGAAGCCATCGAGCTTGGCATCGGGATGGTGCATCAGCACTTCATGCTCGCCGATCAGCTCAGCGTCTTGGAAAACGTGATTCTGGGTGCTGAGCCGATGCGCTCCTTCGGGCGGTTGGACTTGGCAGCCGGGCGGCGACACCTTGAAGAGGTCAGCCGGGACTATGGGCTAGACGTCCATCCCGATGATCTGGTCGAGAGCCTTGAAGTGGGCGAACGTCAGCGGGTTGAGATCATCAAGGTGCTGTACCGAGGGGCTCGCATTTTGGTATTGGATGAGCCCACGGCGGTGCTTGTGCCCCAAGAAGTGGACGAGCTGTTTCGTAATATGCGAGACCTCAAGGCTGCCGGCACAACCATCTTGTTCATCGATCACAAGCTTGATGAGGTGCTTGAGATAGCTGACACGATCACCGTGTTGCGCCATGGGCGCACCATCGGAACGGTCAAACCGGCTGATGTGACAGCTAGGGATTTAGCGGAGATGATGATCGGCTCAGAACTGCCGAAACCCGATACGAAAGTGAAGGTAGAGGCTGGTGATCCGGCACTGACGGTGGAGAACCTTTGCGTTCACGACTCAGACGGACGCACTGTGGTTGACAACGTGAGCTTTGCGGTGCGTTGCGGTGAAATCGTGGGCGTGGCAGGCGTTGAAGGCAACGGACAGACCGAACTGGTGAATGCGGTGCTTGGAACGCAAGCACCGGCGTCGGGGCAGATCAGATTGTTGACTAATGAGATCACCTCAAAGTCGGTGCGACATCGGCGCGAGTCGGGGCTCGGTTACATACCCCAGGATCGACATCGTGACGGGTTGCTGCTTGGGGCACCGCTTTGGGAAAACATCGCCTTGGGTCATCAGACCCAGATGCCGTGTTCGCAGAGTTTTTGGCTGAGGCCGGCAGGGATGCGTTCACGATGCGAGACGATTCGCGGTGACTTTGATGTGCGCACCCCGGGGGTTGATGTGTCGGCTCATGCGCTTTCGGGCGGCAATCAGCAAAAGCTGATCGTGGGGCGAGAAATGACCGCGGAGCCTTCTGTGCTGTTGGCAGCCCATCCGACACGAGGCATTGATGTTGGCGCTCAAGCTGCGGTGTGGGATGACATTCGAGCGGCGCGACGCAATGGGATGGCGACGCTGTTGATTTCGGCTGACTTGGATGAGCTGATCGGGTTGTCGGATGTGATCGTGGTCATGTTGCGGGGGCGTTTGGTAGCCGAACTTGACCCGGCGGAGATCACGCCACGTGATTTGGGTGCCTACATGACCGGTGCGATGGGATCAGCGGTGGGATCGGTGGCATGAGCGGAGAAGTGGCGTGAGCGGGGTTGCGCAGGGGTCGTTAGGGCATCGACTGTTGCTGGCGACGGCGGCGCCGGTTGGGGCGGTTCTGATCGCGGTGTTGCTTAGCTCGGTGGTGTTGCTGGTATCGGGCAGCAATCCCTTTGACGCTTATGCAGACATGCTTTCGCACGCAAGCAAGCTCGAAACCCAGATTGACATTTGGAATCGAGCGACGCCGCTGTATTTGTCGGGAGTGGCGGCGGCTATTGGGTTCAGGATGAACCTATTCAACATCGGCGTTGAGGGACAGTTTTTGCTGGCTTTTGTGGTGGCGGCCCATGTGGGGTCGTTGGTGAGTTTGCCGGCGGTGATTCATGTGACATTGATCTTTTTGGTGGCGATGGCGGTGGGAGCGGGCTATTCGGGCTTGGCGGGAGTGTTGAAGGTGACTCGTGGGGTCAATGAGG
>JAAXHB010000182.1 GCA_012271125.1 Actinomycetota bacterium
TCAGTACATGATGTATCGCCGGCGAGCACTAGATGGTTCCATTCCGAAGCGTGTGGTGCGAGATCGTCGTCCGATTAGCGCACCTTCGGATGCGCCGTTCATTGACTTGTCAAAGGGCTCTAGCGGGCGTGAAGTGTCGACCACGATGGCATTCACAGCGTTGTTGCGTGACCTGATGCGCGATGAGGCTTTCGGAGCTCGAGTGGTGCCGATTGTGCCTGATGAGGCACGCACTTTTGGCATGGATTCGCTGTTTAGAGAGTTTCGGATTTATGCGCCGCGAGGTCAGCTTTATGAACCGGTGGATCATGACCTGTTGCTGTCATACAGCGAATCGGTTGACGGGCAAATCCTTGAAGAAGGCATCACTGAGTGCGGGTCGTTGGCGAGTTGGATAGCAGCAGGCACTTCGTATGCGAACTTGGGCGTGCCGATGGTGCCGTTCTTCACGTTTTATTCGATGTTCGGATTTCAAAGAGTTGGGGATTCGATCTGGGCAGCGGCTGATGCACGAGCAAGAGGTTTTTTGATGGGTGCCACAGCGGGGCGCACAACTTTGCCTGGCGAGGGATTGCAACATCAAGACGGACATAGTCATTTGTTAGCGAGCACGGTGCCGGCATGCGAGGCATACGACCCGGCTTTTGCCTACGAGCTAGGGGCGATCATCTCAACTGGGCTTGAGCGGATGACACCTGCGATTGCTAGCGAAGGCGAAGACGTCTTCTATTACATCACAATTTATAACGAGAACTATGAGCAGCCACCTCAGCCGGATTTGGTTGATGCTGCTGACATCACCAGAGGGATTTACAAGTTTGATGATGGGGTTGGCAACAAACGCCCGGCGACGATCTTGTTATCGGGGGCGGCTCAAGGAGCGGCTCGTGAGGCGGCACGCATGTTGGCGGAGAACCATGACGTTTCAACGGAGCTTTGGAGTGTTACCTCCTATCAGAAGCTGCGCCGTGAAGCACTGGAGGTGGAACGTCACAATCGCCTTCACCCTGGCGATGAGCCAAAGGTGCCGTTGGTGACGAGCGTGTTGTCGGAATCGAAGGGACCGATTGTGGCGGTGACGGATTACATGACACTGGTGCCGGATCAGATTGCTCGCTTCACTCCCCGACCGCTTCATGTGTTGGGAACTGACGGATTCGGTCGTTCCGACACTCGCGAAGCGTTGCGCAGCTTCTTTGAAGTAGATGCGGCGCACCTGGTGGTGGCGGTGTTGTCGGCATTAGTAGCAGACGGCGCAGCGGAGACAAGCGAGGTGGCGGAAGCGATTGCGAAGTATGAGATCGACACTGACTTGCCGTTTCCTGGTCTGCCTAACTCTGGCGTTCACTAGTTCACTGTTCATAAATTTGTCCGCTAATTTGCCAAGTCAGGACAGATATTGAGCGCGCCGCAGATGGCTGACTCTTTAGAAATAGACGGCAACGAAATTCGCGTACACCTAGCCGCACCGAGCCGGCTGCAGTTGTCGGCACAACCTGGTGTGGTGCTGATGCATGGATTTCCAAGAACGGCGCATTTGCGGGGACGTTTCGCTGCAACCTTGCCATCGTTAGCAGATCGGATTGCCGCCGAGATCGGGTTTCCGTCAGCAGCTTTTTCAGCACGTGGAGTTGACGACTCCGGTGGCGACTTTTCAATCAAGGGCTGGATGAGCGATCTGCGAGCAGTAGCAATACATCTTCAAGAACGCACCGGGTGTGAAGGCTTTGTGCTTGTGGGTTTTGGAGTAGGTGGCGCGTTGGTGTTGACATTGGCTGGCGAATTCGAACAGGTTCGTGCTGTAGCGACCGCTAGTGCGCCGACGGACTTAAAACAATGGAGTCGTGACCCTCGCAAGTTTGTGAACCTTTGTCGTGAGGTGGGAGTGATTAGCGATCCTGAGTTTCCTAAATCGTTGGATGCGTGGGGCAAGGAACTGGCCGCAGTGAACGTTTTAGAAAGCGTTGAAGGTTTAAGCGAAGTTGAGTTGTTGGTGTTGCATGGCACTGACGACGAGATTGTGCCGGTAAGCCAAGCCCGCATGATCGTTGAATCGCATGGAACACCAGCGATGCGACTGGTGACGGGGGCAGGACATGAGTTGCGCAATGACCCGAGGGCGATGGCGCTGTTGTTGGGTTGGTTAGAGAGACAAAAATCGCGAGTGGTTTAGAACAGCGACCAGAGTTACGGCTTTGGGAACTTGATCGTGAAAGTAGCACCGGCGCCTTCTCTTGAGGCAACCTCCAGAGTGCCCTTGTGGTTCATTACGCAATGGCGCACTATTGACAGTCCTAAACCAGTACCGCCGCGATTCACAGCATTGGGATTTTGGCTATTGGATTTATGAGTGCTTGTGGACTTATGAGCGTTGGGACGGCTACGGGCACGGTCAACTCGGTAAAAACGCTCAAAGATTCGACCTTGTTCGGTTTCTGGGATGCCGACGCCTTGATCGGCGACGCTTACGATCAGAGCATCGTCGTGGGATAAGACGGTGATCGTTACCGCTGCTGACTCAGCAGAATCGTTTGTTGCTTCGGATGGGTCGGTGAACTTGATGGCGTTGTCAAGCAAATTGAATATTGCCGAGGCGAGTTGAACTCGCGAGCCGGACATGGTGACGTCTCGCGCAGCGGGAGTGAAATGGATTGACACTCCCTGCTGGGTGGCGGTTTCGCTGACGCGTTCAACGCATTCGGCGGCGATCTGGTTTAGGTCGGCTAGTTCATGGTCATGGATGGGATTGGCTTCTATGTAGGACAAGGTGAGCAGATCGTCGATGGTGTCAGAAATTCGCTGAATCTCGTCTTGCATTCTCTCGACCAGGTTCTCGGTCTCTGTGGTGGTAGTGCCGTCGCGAGTCCGTATGTAGGTGTCAACTGGCGAGTCGTTTGAAGTTGGCAGCGAGTCGGCGAGGACGCTGAGTGCGCCGATGGGTGACTTGAGTTCGTGGCTGACATTGGTGACAAAGTCACGACGGACTTCGTCAATGCGTTGTTGAGCGCTGATGTCGCGAACGATTGCAACCGCTCCTATAACAGCTGGCTGGTCGCCGCCATTGTTAATGGGGGCAGCAGTGACTTCATAGGTAGCACGAGGGTTACTCAAGACTTCGACTTCTTTTGTCTCTGCGTGTCCTTCTAGAGCGGCTTGAAGCAGATTTTCTAAAGCGGCGGACACTAGCGCACCATGTTGAGGATCGGAGTAGGTGGCAGCTGCAGAGTTGCGAGCTACGACGGTGCCGTTGGTGTTGAGGACAACTACGCCTACAGATAGGGATTCAAGAGCAAGTTCTAAACGTCGCAGAGCGTGACGTGTGGCTTCGCGGTCGTTTTCGGCGTCTTGACGCTCGGCTTGTAGTTCGTCGATGACAGCACGTATAGGAGGCCAAGGCGGCGTGGTTCGGTTGGTGTTCCAGCGACGAAACCAGCGGCGCAGTCGTCGTCGTTGAAAAAAGGTAGAAAAAATAAAGCCAAGCAGCAGGCCAGCACCGGCAGCAGCTAGGAGTGCTGGGTAGTCAGATGCGAAGTCAGGCATAAGGCGGGTGTGCTTCAAAGATTGAAACTGGCAAGAAATTGAGATTAGGTGACGGTGTCCTCTTGGGATAGTGACTGCACTTCGGTTCGGGTTACGTCGAGACGTTTGCGTTCCCGTTCGCGGGCGGCACCGGCGTGTTCAGGTGTCCAACCGTCGACCATGTAGCGCACTCGCTCGCCGATGTTGACCGCATGATCGCCGATACGTTCGTAGTAGCGACCAATAAGCGCTAGCTGAACCGCTGGCTGGGTTTCGAGCTTGACCTCGATGCCTGCTTCGAAAATGGATTGCACATAGGCACGGTGTGTGGCGTCGAGGCGGTCGTCGATGTCGTCCAAGGCTGCGGCTAATCCTGAATCGGATTCGATGAAGGCGTCGACGCTAAGGCGGGTTAGGCGCACGGCTTCTTCGCTCATTTCGGCGATTTGTCCGCGCAGGCGTGGGATGAGCTGCATTCCGAAGAGGCGTCGGGTGCCTTTGCAAATGTTGCTGGCTAGATCGCCGACTCGTTCGAGTTCAGTGGTGATCCAAAGCGATGAGAGTATTTTTCGCAGGTCGCCTGCCATGGGCTGTTGTAGGGCGAGGAGTCGTTGGCATTCTTCTTCGATGGCGATTGCGGCGGCGTCGATAGCGTCGTCTTGGTCGATGACTTGTTGAGCTTCGGTGAGGCTGCCATCGAGCAGGGCTTGGGTAGCTCGCGACACGGCTTCGGTGGAGTAGGCAGCGAGGGTGACGATGTCGCTGCCGATGGCATCTAGTTCTACGTGGAATGGTCTTGTTAGCTCAGACATAGCTACTCCTTGTTTTTAGCCGAAGCGTCCGGTGACGTAGTTCTCGGTGCGTTCGTCGGTGGGGTTTGAGAACATCAGGTTGGTTGCGCCGACTTCTACAAGGATGCCAGTGCGGGTATCGCCTTCAGTGCGCGTGTCGGCGGTGAAGAAAGCGGTGGTGTCGCTGACTCGGGCGGCTTGTTGCATGTTGTGGGTCACGATCAAGATCGTGTAATGGTGCTTGATTTCTTGCATCAAGTCCTCGATTCGAGCGGTGGCGATGGGGTCAAGCGCTGAACAGGGCTCATCCATTAACAACACGTCTGGGTTGACCGCTATTGCGCGGGCGATGCAGAGGCGCTGTTGTTGGCCGCCGGAGAGGCTCATTGCTGAGTCGCTGAGACGGTCCTTGACCTCGTCCCAGAGAGCGGCTTGTTGGAGGCTGCGTTCGACGGTTTCTTCAAGCCCTTTGCGCTGACCGGCGACTTTTGGCCCGTAGGCGACGTTGTCGAATATGGATTTGGGGAAGGGGTTAGGTTTTTGAAAGACCATGCCGATGCGTCGACGCACTTCGACGGGGTCGACAGCGTCGTTGTAAAGGTCGACACCGTGGTAGGTGATTTTGCCGGTCACTTTGGCGTTGGCGATTAAGTCGTTCATGCGGTTGTAGCAGCGCAGTACGGTGGATTTGCCACACCCTGACGGACCTATGAGTGCCATGATTTCGTTACGCCGCACGGTGAAGGAGACGTCTCGGACGGCTTGGAAGTCGTTGTAGTAGACGCTGAGATCTTGGGTTTCGAAAACGTTTTCTGGGACGTTCTCTGGTTCGTCAGCGACATCAGTGACGACAGGATCGGCGGCGGGTTCTGGAGTCATCATCCTCGTTTCTTTTCGAAGCGGTTGCGTAAACCGATTGCGAGTGAGTTCATTAGTAGCACGAAAACCATTAGTACCACGATGGCGGCTGCGGCGGCTGCGGTGAAGCCGATGTCGCGGCCGGATTGTTGTGTCCAGCTGGTGATGACGATAGGCAGCGCGGTGAACTGGTCGTCGAGTGCGGATAGGTCGAACAGGCCGGGGCGGTCGCCGAGGCGTCCACTTATGGCACCGACAAGGATTAGGGGTGCGGCTTCGCCAACGGCTCGAGCCATTGATAGCAGTGTGCCGGTGAGTATTCCTGGAGCGGCGTAGGGCACGACTTGGGTGCGGATCATTTCGGATTTGGTGGCACCGACGCCGTATGCGCCTTCACGAAGTTCTTTGGGGACGGCTCGGATGGCTTCGCCAGCGGTTATGACGACGATTGGCAGCACAAGTATGGACAAGGTGATGCCGGCTGACAGGGTGGAGCGTCCGCCGGTTAAGGCGTCGAGGCCGAGGATTTTGCCGTTTACAAGCAGAGCGAGCCCTAGCAGTCCGTAGACGACTGAGGGAACGCCCGCGAGGTTGCGGATGTTGACCTCGATGAAGCTGGTGAAGCGGTTCTTGGGTGCGTATTCCTCTAGGTAAACCGCTGCGCCGATACCTAGTGGGAATGCTCCGATGGCGACGATTATGGCGATCCACAGCGAGCCGTACATGCCTTGATAGACGCCGAGCTTGCTGTCGGTGGAGCGCGAACGCAAGGTTCCGGTTAGGAAGTCGCCTAGGCGGTTGAAGATTTGGTCGGTGCTGTTGTTGAAAACGGTTACTAGTAGCACGATCAAGATAAGCAGGCTTATGAGCATGCTGACTTGTAACAGCATGCGAAATACCAGACCTCTGATTTCGATTCGGTTCCGTGCGAGTGATTTGGCGATGGCGGCACGGGATTTGTCGTCGGAGAGTCGGGAGATCATTTGACGTTTCTTCGGTAAGGCGCAGCCGGAGATGTTGTCGTTACTTGGATCATTAGTAGGCCTGTCGTACTCGGGCGACGAAGCGGGCTGCGACAACATTTAAGCCCAGGGTGATCACAAACAACAGCAGCCCGACGAAATAGAGGCTTTGAAAGGTGAGTCCTTCGCCTACAACACTGTCGGTTCCTGAAGCAAGCGATGCCATGGCTGCTGTCATTGTTAGGCCTCCGTCAAAGGGTGAGTCGGTGAACTGGGAGGCGTCGGCGGCACCACCTGCCAGGAACACGACCATGGTTTCGCCGATGGCGCGAGATGTTGCCACTATGAACGCGGCAACTATTCCTGAGATAGCGGCGGGCAGCACGACCTTGGTTGCGGTTGCCATTTTGCGGGCGCCAAGGCCGGCGGAGGCTTCGCGCAGGGAGTTGGGCACGGCTGCCATGGCGTCTTCGGACACCGATGCAACGAGCGGGATGGTGAGGATGCCAACGCCGATGCCGGCAGCGGCGATTGAGCCGGCTCGTGCTGGGGCGAAGTCGGCCCAGACATTGAGGGTCCACAGGGCACCGAGCAGGAATACCACCACAAGGACGGCTACGGACGCGACGAGTCCGATTAGGGCACTGTCTTCGTTGGCTTTGTATTGATGGAACTTGATGCGTATCATGCGTGCGGCGATGACTGCGTAGGCGATGAGTACGGCTATGCCGAGGGCAAGGAAGGTTGTTTTGCCGACTCGTGCGACGAGGTTTGGGGCGATCCATGTCAGGGCGAAAAACCCGAGCACTACCGATGGGATGCCGGCGAGGATTTCCAGCACCGGCTTGAGCCAGCTGCGCACTCGACGGTTGGCGTATTCGGATAGGTAGACGGCTGCGCCGAGGCCGAGCGGGCCAGCGACGAGCATGGCGATGAGCGTGACGATGGCAGTAGGGACGATGATTGTTGGGATGTCGTAGAGGCCGCGGCGTGGGAACCAGCCGGATTCGCCCCAGGTGTGTTCCCATGCGACACCGACGATGAATGTCCAGGCTTCAGATACGAGACTCCAGACGATAAGTGCGCTGACAAGCACCGATGCGAGTGCTGCTGCGAGGAGACAGTAACGGGTAACTACCTCTCGGCGACGCCTTGATGTCGCGATTTGCAGGCTGGCTACGTCAAGCAAGTTGTTGATTTAAGTGGGTTAGGTGTGGCAAGCAGGTCAGTTGTGCTTAGCAAGTCAGTTGATCGTGGTGCGGTTGATCCAGCGGTCTTGGGTGCTGGATTGGCTCTCGGGGGTCAACGCGACGTAGCCGACTTCTCCTGTGGCAGTGGCGAGTCCTTCGTTGACATAGAAGTCGACATATGCCTCAAGGGCTGGGTTGGTTTCGGCATTGTCGGCGTTGACGTAAATCCATAGGTCACGGCTGATCGGGTATTCGTTGGAGGCAATCGTTTCGGCAGTTGGGGTGACGCAGCCGTCGCCGCCGTCGATGGGGATGAGGCGCACGTCAGAGGCGTTGACGGCAAAGGCGAATCCAACCCAGCCGAGGCTGGTGTTGCTGGACTGGATGCCTTGCAAGATGACATTGTCGTCACCGGAGGGGCTGTAGTCGGGTCGGGTGGTGGCTTCTGCGCCAGATTCTTCTGCCAGGTCTTCAAGGACGATTTCGACGAAGGAGTCAAAGGTGCCGGACTCTTCGCCGGGACCGAATATGTCTAGGGGTACGTCGGGTAGTCCGGGTGAGGCTTGTACCCAGGTGGTGGTGCCTTGAGCATTTGGCCCGATCAGGTCATAGAGCTGCGGGAAGCTGAGGCACTCGATGGTTTGGTTGGCTGCGTTTGTCATAACGGCGATGCCGTCGACACCAACTTTGAGCTCGACGATGTTGCTGATGCCGTTGTCAAAGCAGGTTTGTTTTTCTGCGGGTTTGATTTGACGGGAAGCGTCGGAGATGTCGGTTTGGCCTTCGCAGAAGAGCTTGAAACCATCGCCTGTGCCGGGACCGTCGACGGTGACTCGCACATCGGGGGCGACGTCTTCAAAGAGTTCAGCCACGCGGATTGAGATGGGTTCGACCGTGGATGAGCCGGAGATTAGGACTTCGCCGGAGATGCCTGAGCCTGATGAGCTGTCATCACCGCCTCCGCAAGCTGCTGTTACTACCACTAGGGCAGCTAGCGCAACAAGCCATTTCACGGCTTGGAGTTTGCTGTGTCGCACGTGAGGTATCTCCTTGGTTGACGTTTCACTAAGAGTTGGCACCCGAAAAATACACGAGGCAAGTTTCACATATGGCTTATTTTGGTAACGCCGGAGACAACTTTGGTTAACGGCAGGTAAACCTTTTTGGAAGAGGTTTATAGGTTTTGGAGCAAGTCCTCAACTGTGCGAACGTCAGTGGGTTGGGGCGAGTCCCCTATTCGGTTGCCTTTGGCGTCTAGTAGCCAGAAGTCGGAGTTACGACGCACGGCATAATGTCGCCAGGATTCCGATGATTCGCTCCAGAGCATGGTGAAGCTGGTGCCGGTGCCATCAACGAAACGCTTGGCATAGTCGAGATCGTCCTGAGCACCGACGCCAATGACTTTGACTCTGTCTTGATTGTCTCGAGCGAACTGCTCAAGTGAGGGGGCTGTCCTCCGACAAGTCGGTCAATGCGGTGCCCAGAACCAAAGCAGCACTGGCTTGTCGCCGGGAATTTGATCTCGGAGGTTGACGGTATGTCCGGTGTGGACGTTGGTAAAGCTCGTGTTGGGAACATCGGCACTGATTACGACCGGTTCTGGAGCGTTACTGGAGTCATCGCTGCCGGAGTCGCTGTTTGACGAAGAGTCGCTGGTGTCATTGTCAGTGTTGTCTGATGCAATGTCAAAGGTATCGCTGTCAGAGGTATCGCTGTTAGCGAAGTCGTTGCTTCCAGGATCATCGCTGCCGGAGCTACTGCTGGAGTTGTTGCTATCGCTTACTGCACTGCTGCCTGTGCTGTTACTGGTATCGCTGCTGCTATTCCCGCAAGCCGAGAAAACAAGCGCAAGCGCTAGGAGTGGAGCGACGAGTCGATGACGCATCTCCAGGTTCGAATAACTTTTCATGAGGTCACTAGAGGCCGTTTAGCAATCTTTCGACATCGCTGAGTCTTGCGGCTTTGCCGACTTTGCCGCCAAGTTCGTCTAGCACATAGAAACAAGGGTGGCAAGAACTGTTGTAGTGACGCCATGTTCGGGTTGATTCAGTCCATAGCATTGTGAACGAGACACGGGTTTCGCTTACGAAGCGTTTGGCGTAGTCAAAGTCATCAGTGGCACCAATGCCAATGACCTTTACAGCATTGCGATTATCTTGAACAAACTGCTCAACGTCCGGTGCTTGCGCCCGACAAGACGGTCAATGCGGCACCCAGAACCACAACACTACCGGCATATTCAGCGGTATTTGGTTTCGCAAATTGGCGTTTACTCCGCTGGGGATTCGCTGCAGATCGTGATCAGGAACATCGGGACTGACAACTTTTGGAGGCACAGTCGTTGTAGTCGTCGTTGTCGTAGTAGTGGTTGTCGTCGTGGTCGTTGTTGTAGTGGTTGTTGTTGTCGTCGTAGTTGTCGTTGTTGTAGTAGTGGTTGTCGTTGGTTTTATCTTGGGGACAAT
>JAAXHB010000183.1 GCA_012271125.1 Actinomycetota bacterium
GCCACAAGAGTCACCGACTGGGATCCGCCACTTATTCGCTGCGAAATCCTTGTCGAGCGAGACTCGCAAAAAGCCATCGTCATCGGTCACAACGGATCGGTTCTCAAATCCGTCGGTCAAGCCGCCCGAAAACACCTACCCGAAGGCACCTACCTAGAGCTAGTCGTCAAGGTCACCAAAAACTGGCAAAACGACCCCACCCTCCTCGACCGTTTAAATTATTAACTGGCTTAACTACTAACCCAATCCCCCACCCATCCAACCGTCCCCTCTTCCCCCGCATCCCCCTTTTCTTTCCTCTTCTAGGAGCTCGGTGATTGCGGAGGTGGGTGGAGGCGCTGGGGTAGCGTCGCGGGGGTGATTTCGGCAGAGCTGGACTTGGCGCGATTGCCAACTCATGTGGCATGCGTCATGGATGGAAACGGCAGATGGGCGAAGTCCCGAGGCTTGCCTCGCACCGAAGGCCACCGAGCCGGCGAAGATGCACTTTTTGACGTTTTGGAAGGTGCCCTAGACATCGGCTTGAAATGGATGAGCGTCTACGCCTTCAGCACAGAAAACTGGCGACGCCCAGGAGACGAAGTCCGCTTCCTGATCGGTTTCAACGAAGACATTCTCCTACGTCGCCGCGACGAACTACACGAACGCGACGTGCGAATCCGCTTTGTAGGGCGACGCGACAGACGCGTCCCAAAACGTCTAATCAAAAACATGGACGACGCCATCGAGCTAACCAAAAACAACAAAGCCATGACCCTTACCGTCGCTTTCAACTACGGCGGACGGTCTGAGATCGTCGACGCAGTAAGAACCCTCGTAGCAGACAAAGTCCCCGCAGAGCGGATCAGCGCCCGCAGCATCGCCAGTCGTCTCTATGACCCGCAGATGCCCGACCCAGACCTAATGATCCGCACCTCAGGCGAATCTAGAACGTCAAACTTTTTGCTCTGGCAGTTGGCATACAGCGAGCTCTACTTCACAGATGTCGCCTGGCCCGACTTTCGCCGCGAGCACCTATATCAAGCCATTGCCGCATACCAAGAACGCGAACGGCGTTTCGGCGGGGTAGGGGAGTAGACGCAGATATGGACGTTTTGGTTAGCCGGTGAGCCTCTACCGAGATGAAGCTGTAGTGCTTCGCACCTGGAAACTCGGCGAAGCCGACCGCATCATCAGCATGCACACCCGAAACTTCGGCAAAATCCGAGGCGTCGCCAAAGGAATGCGTCGCACCCGTTCAAAATTCGGCGCACGCCTCGAACCCGCCGGACTTGTCTCTGTGCAGCTATATAGAGGGCGAGGCGAGCTTGAAACAATCACCCAAGCTGTGACCGTTAACCGTTTTGTGAACCTGCGTTCCAACGCCAGCCGTTTCGCTCAAGCCTCGGCGATGCTTGAAGCCGTTGAGCTGGTCGCTCAAGAACGTGAACCCGACCCAGACCGCTTCACGCTGCTGACCAAAGCACTAGCAACTCTCGACGACAACACGCATCCGCTGGTGCTTGCTGGATTTTTCTTAAAGCTTCTTGCTCATGAAGGCGTCGGCCTAGCCCTAGATGAATGCGTGAGCTGCGGGTCAGAAGAAGAACTATGCAGCATGGATCCAATGGCAGGCGGCGTGCTATGTCGCAGCTGTCGACGGGGACGAACCGTCAGTGGCGAAACCTTGACCCTGATGCGTCAAATGCTCAACGGCGGACTCGGCGAAGCATTGCAACGCAACACCGACGCTTCCACCACAGCTGTGTCAACTTTGGCTATTGACGCTGTAGAGCAGCACCTCGAAAGGAAGTTGAAATCAGTCGCGGTTTTGAGAAGTGTCTAGCCTGCCAATGGTGAGCGACCCAAATCTCTTTGA
>JAAXHB010000184.1 GCA_012271125.1 Actinomycetota bacterium
ATCACCTACACCCTGCCAGCTGGTGCCACCGCCCCGGGCAACGTCTCAATCCGCTACGCCACCCCATCAACCGAAGACGACCAGGACAACCACGGCGTCATCCACATCACCATCGGCACAGCCGGCACCGACACCCTCGTTGACGACACTGCCACAATCCACCGCACCGGCACCGGCGCAGCAACCGCCACCATCCACGTCACCCAAAACGACTCCTGCGGAGCGTCCTGCGCCGGTGTCGCCATCGACACCGCAGCAACCCACGGCACCGCTACGGCAAACGCCGACGGCTCCATCACATACACAATCGCAGACGGCACTTCAGCAGAAACACAAGACACCTTCACCTATACCACTACCGCACAATCCAACGCCGCCACCGTCACCATCACCTTCACATACTCCGATGCCATTGGCAACGACCAAACCCATGTCGTCCGCAGCGGCACCGACCCCATTAACCAGAACATCAACGTCCAATCCAACGACGAATGCTCCACCGGTTGCGCCGGCTTGCGGGTCACCTCACAACCCGCCCAAGGCACCGTCACCGTCACCGCAGGCGGCACCGCTCTCAACTACTTCCTACCAGCAGGCACCGTCGTCACCAATCCCATCCAAACCTTCACATACACCACCCAAAGTGCCTGGTACACACGCCAGTCACCGCCAGCACTTGAATACGCCACGGTCACATTTATCGTCACCCAACCCGGCCAGGACGTCCTTGTAAACGACACCGCTGACTTCGACAACCGTGGCTCCGTCCAGATCGACACCAACGTCTTGGCCAACGACGTCTGCGTCGGCGGCTGTGAGAACCTGCGCATCACCTCACGCCCGAGCATCGGCACCGCCAGTGTCTTAAGCAACGGCACCACCATCCGCTACCGACTCACCCAAAACACCAATCTGCCATCTGCGGCAATCGTCGGCTACACCACCGATAACGCCATGAATACCGGCACACTCACCATCAACCTCACCAGCGCCGATGCGCTCGTCAACGACTCAGCCTCGATCACCCGCAGCGCCCTCGATCAGGTAGCCACCACCATCAATGTCCTCGCTAACGACAACTGCATCGGCACCTGCAGTGGTGTGACCATTGCCACTGCGCCAGCGCAAGGCACCGCCACCGCTACCGCCAACGGCATGATCACCTACAGCCTCGCCCAAGACGAAGTCGCCGCTGCCAGCGTCACCTTCACCTACACGACTTCCGGCACCTCCATCCCCGCCACTGTCACCGTCAACATCGACCGCTCCGACCACATCAACGACGACACCTTCACCATCACCCGCAACGCCGTCGAAGAAGTCACCATGTCGCTTACGGTCCTCACCAACGATGCCTGCGGCGCAGACTGTGCCGGCCTCGCCATTAAAGCTGCCCCAGCTGTCGGCACCGCCACCGTTAACTCCGAGGGCACCGCCATCAACTTCACCCTCGCCGAAGATGAGCCCGCACCCGCCTCCACAACTTTCACCTACACCACCATCTGGGCCAACAATCCAATCGACTCCGACAACACTTCAGCCGACCGCACCATCGCCACGGTCACGGTCAACTTCTCGGTTACCAAAGACATCCTCTTCTCCTACCCACCAGAGGACGATGATGTTCGCTTCCCGAGCGGCTATTTCGTCATAGGACGTCCGGGCGATGGTGCTGTGAGCAGGGAAATCCCCGTTCTTGACAACGACTTCTGTGGCGTCAGCAACTGCGCCGGCCTGCGCATCACCGAAAACATTGATCCTGCTGACGACTCTGGAACCGTGAGCATCGTTGATGGCAAGATCATCTACACCATCGGCGACGGCGTAGATGACCCGTCCCGAAGCGACACCCGCTTCACCTACACGACCGATAATGCCGTTGAACCTGCTCGGGTCTATCTCAACGTCGAAAACGACGGCGATGATCTCAAGCCCGACACTTTCAACTTCCGCCGTGCCGCGGGCACCGCACTAGACGAAGTGCTTGACGTCACCGACAATGACGTGGGCGCCTACTGCTGTTCTCGCGTTTGGGTTGTGACTCCACCCTCTGTTGGCACTGTCACCGACATAGTTCAATCTGATGATGACGTTGACGAGTTCCGCCTACAGCTCAGCGCCACTGAAGCCCCGGCATCGTTGAGCTTCACCTATACCAGTGCTTATGCAATCGATGCTGCCACGCCAACAGCCACCGTCAACATGGCTTACTACGACGCACTCTATGCCGACCGCATCTTTGCCCACCGCACCGGCACCGATGAGTTCAGCCTCACCCTCGATGTCCTCGATAACGACACCTGCGTCTCCGACTGCGCCGGATTCGCCGTCGCAACCCAGCCTGCCGCTGGCACCGTTGCCGTTAACTCCGAAGGCGACGCCCTCACCTACACAATCCCGTCTGGCACCGCTGCCGCAGCTGTCCAGACCTTCACCTATCGCACCACCAACACCGAATCCTCCGAATATGGCACCGTCACCGTTGTCATCGCAGCCACCGGCACAGATACCCTCACCGACGACACAGCCAGCATCACTCGCTACGGCACCGCCGCCGCCAGCGTCGTCATAGACGCCACCTACAACGACGCCTGCGGCAACAACTGTGCCGGCATGACTATCACCAGCGCCCCAACCAACGGCACCGCCACCGTCAACGCCAACGGCACGATCACCTACACAATCACTGGCAACGGCAGCGTCACCTCTGACACCTTCACATACGGCACAACCTCAGACGGCGGCACTGACGGCGACCATGCCACCGTCACCGTCGACATCGGCACCACAGATCTACTAGTTGACGACGTTTACCACATCGCACGCATCGGCACACGGTTGGTGAATGAGTACATCCCCGTGCTCGCCAACGACTCCTGCGCCAGCAACTGTGCCGGCCTTAACATCACAAGCGAACTACCCGACTCTCTCGAGGATCTCGAGGATGATGGTGGTGCACTTGAAGTTCGAAGCAACCAAATCTATTTCCGAATCCCGTCTCGCATTGAGTTCACCGGCTCTGTAGTTGTCAAGTACGCCACCGATTCCGCCAATGAGCTAGCTGAAGAAGGCAAGCTGCTGATCGTTGTCGGACTTGAAAACGTTGACGACCTCGTTATCGACGAAGCCGACCTCTACCGTCGAGCCGGCACCGCAGCCAGCGTCAACATTCCCGTCACTGATAACGACAGCTGCGAGTCATCTTGTGTCGCAACCATCACCAAGGCAGCCACCCATGGCAGCCTCAAGAAAGAAATCGACCAGTCCATCACCTACAGCGTCGCTGCCGATGAGCCAACCGTCGAAACAGATACCTTCACCTATAAGACGCAGCTGTCCTACCTCGGCCCCGTACAGTTCGTCGCAGACGTCACCGTCAACCACACCAATGTCGACAACCTCATCGCAGACACGATGTTCGTCGCCCGCAGCGGCACCGAAGCCGTCTCCACCGAACTCGACGTCCTCAACAACGACACCTGCCTCGACTCCTGCGCCGGCATGACCATCAGCTACGCCCCAGCCGTCGGCAATGTCAGCATCACCAGCGACAACAAGATCGCCTTCTCACTGCCTGACGGCGCAACCGCCCCCGCCAAGGTCAGCATCGGCTACACCACTGCCGACGCCGACTACACCACCTTCGCAACTCTCACCATTGGCGCAACCGGATCAGACACCCTCAACAACGACACCATCACAATCAAGCGCCGCGGCACCGACGAAACCACAGCCGTCATCAACGTCACCAGCAACGACGCCTGCGGCGCATCCTGTGCCGGACTAGCCATCGCCTCCAACCCCGCAACCGGCGCTACCGCCACCGCCAACGCTGACAGCACCATCACCTACACAATCGCAGCTGGCACCGCTGCCAGAACCAGCGACACCTTCACCTACACCACCACCGCACAATCCAGCGCCGCCACCGTCACCGTCAACTTCACCGCCGCCGACGCCCTCGCCAACGACGAAAAGGTCATCGTCAACTGGGACGGCGCATCCGACATCACCGCCGACATAAACGTCACCAGCAACGACACCTGCTCCGCTTCATGCGAAGGCCTGCGAGTCCTTTCACAACCTGACGCCCCCAACAGCGTCGCCGTCTCCGACGACGGGACCAAGCTCGTCCTGTCCGTCAAAGACGACACTCACTTCAACAACCCGATCACCTTCGCCTACACCACCGAAACAGCTTGGGCAGCCAAAGAACACGCCACCGTCAGTGTCATCGCCGGTGACACCTCCAAGAACATCCTGGTGCGCGACACCGCCCGCATCGACAACGCCGGCCAGACCAGCGTCAACATCGACGTCCTCGCCAACGACGCCTGCCAAGCCGACAACTGCAAGAACCTGCGCATCCTCCTACAACCCTTCGACCCCGACGACAACCCTGTGGGCACTGCCACCATCGAAGACGACAACACCATCACCTACAGCATCGCCGGCGTCGAAAACCCACCATCACGTGTTGACTTCCTCTACGTCACCCGTGCCGACGACAACAGCTCCAACCACGATGGCTCAGCCCTGGTAACCGTCTACATCATCGCCGCCGATGCCCTAGTCGACGACACCCACGCGGTACCCCGTGATGGCACTGCTGCCCTAACCACCACCATCAACGTCCTCGAAAACGACAACTGCGCCGCCGGTTGTGACGACCCACGCCTGTTGACCTATCCGATAGCCGGCTCGGTCACCTTCAACAGCGCAAAAGAGCTCGTCTATGTCCTCGCCCAAGGCGAAACCGCTCCCGCCACCGTCTCCTTCCAATACCTCACCGCTGGTGCCTACGCCGCCAAGGGCTTTGCCGGCGCCGCCACCATCACCATCAACCTTCAAGTCACCACAGATGTCCTCACAGAAGACAACATCATCGTGTTGCGTGACGCCACCGAAACCGTCACCGTCGCCCTAGACGTCACCGCCAACGACGTCTGTGGTGCCGACTGTGCAGGCCTCACCATCACCACTGCCCCAAGCATCGGCACCGCCACCGTCAACGCCACCGGCACCATCACCTACACCTACCCAGCTTCTATCGCCAGCCAAGAGGTCACCCTCGCTTACGAAACTGACGAATCCACCGCCCCCGCAACTGTCACCCTCGATGTGCGAGTGCCAGACACTCTCGACGACGAAGCCGTCACTATCAGCCGAAATGGCGTCGACAAGGCAGAGACCATTATCAACGTCACCGACGGCGACACCTGCCCAGGCGATTGCACCGGCATCAAGATCGTCGACCTCGCCCGTACCGGCACCCTCACCGTCAACGAAACCGGTGCCAACGCTGGAACGATCACCTACACCCTCGAAGCCGGCGCTGCCGTTGTCACCTCAGACACCTTCACCTACACCAC
>JAAXHB010000185.1 GCA_012271125.1 Actinomycetota bacterium
ACCGCAGCATCAATCGGACTGCGAGGCGGCCCGGCGATCAACGCCAACTGCATCGCTCCAACGGCACGCACAAGAATGAGCGAAAACGTGCCTTTCGAAATCGAAACCGGCGACGCCGAAGATGTGGCACCGATGGTGGTGTATCTATGCAGCGACACCGGTCGCAGCGTCAACGCTCAGGTCTACACCATTGTGGGCAAGCGGATTTCAGTCTGGAATCAGCCAACTGAGGTGCGCACGATGACAGCGACAGGGGAGCGCTGGACGCCAGAAGAGATCGCGGCGACATTGCCCGACGGCATCGGCCAAGAACCAAATCCCTTCATTGACGACATGGAACGACGCATGAAAGAAATGGCAGCTAGTTCGGCGGATGCCGGATGATCGATCTTCCAGCCGAGCCGCCCGGTCGAGGCTTGCTGACAGGCAAAAGGGTTGTGGTGACAGCGGCTGCTGGAACAGGTATCGGCTCAGCAGTAGCAAAGCGTGCGCTAATCGAAGGAGCGGACGTCCTCATCTCCGACTCCCACGAACGACGCCTCTCCGAAACCGTCGCACAGCTCAAGACTGAATCAGGAAGACTGGCAGCAACTCGCTGCGATGTGACAGACGAACAAGACGTTCAAAATCTCATGATCACAGCGCAAGCCGAACTCGGCGGCGTGGACGTCCTAATAAATAACGCTGGACTTGGAGGCATGGCACCGCTAGTTGAAATGACCGACGAGCAATGGTCGTCGGTGATTGGAGTCACGCTAGAAGGCACAATGCGCTGCGTTCGAGCAGGCATGCGCCAAATGATGGACACAGGCGGGGTAATCGTCAATAACGCTTCGGTCGTGGGTTGGCGAGCCCAGCATGGTCAAGCCCACTATGCCGCAGCCAAAGCCGGTGTTATGGCACTAACTCGCTGTGCGGCAATAGAAGGTGCCGAATATCACATCCGAGTCAATGCTGTAGCACCTAGTATTGCCCTTCACCCTCACCTAGAAAAGGTGAGCAGCCCCGAACTGTTGAAGGACTTAGCAAGCGAAGAAGCTTTTGGCCGAGCTGCCCAACCCTGGGAGGTAGCAAACGTGATGATCTTTTTAGCTAGCGACCTGTCTGGATACATGACAGGCGAAGTTGTCTCGGTAAGCAGTCAACATCCATAACTGAGCAAGCATCGGGCTAGACAATCGACATCCAAAGCAAATAATTTGACGTCCTGCTTCACAATGGAGGCGAAAATGGCTAAACGACCCAGCAATAAAACAAGCAGGGCACATGTTATAGGTGCGCTGTTGCTCGTAATGGCACTGATTGCAGCTGCATGTGGAGGAGAAAGCGACGACAGTACTCCCGCAAGCCCGGCCACCGATGATGCCAGCACCAACGATCCCGACGCCGCCACCAGCGACAACACAGGCGACGACACTGATGCCACCGCTACCGATGACACCGACTCTGCCACAGACGCCTCTGACGGAACAACCCCCCAATACGGCGGAACTCTGCGTGTTGGTATCCCTGCTGAAGCTGATGCGTTGAATCCAGCAGCCGGTTTGGTAACTGGATCCGCCATCACCTTGTTATCGCCGATTCTTGAGCAGCTGGTCTATTACGGCCCTGATGGTGAGCCTGTGCTTTACTTGGCTGAATCCATCACCAACATTGATCCGCTGACTTGGCAACTCACCCTCCATGAGGGCATCACCTTTCATGATGGATCAGTCATGGACTCAGATGATGTGATTGCATCATTTTTGGCACAACTCAACCACCCGGTTCGTGGTTATGCATTGCGGGCTGTTTTTGATATTGAGGTGCCAATTGAAAGGGTTGATGAGCGAACTGTTCAATACAACCTCTCTACTGAGTTCGCTATTGTCCCCGCCGGTTTGACGACCTTGTTCGGGACCGTTTTGCCTGCTGACTACATAGAAGCAGCGCGCACCGACCCCGACCTGAACCAAGCACCGATTGGCTCAGGGCCTTACATCTTGGAAAGCCGCGTTCAAGACGAGAAAACCGTGTATGTGCGCAACCCCAACTATTGGAACGCAGAAAATACTGAAATATATTTAGATAAAATTGAATTTTACCCTATTCCTGATGCAAATATCGCAGTTGAGCGAATAATCGCTGGTGATCTAGACATGATGACAACAAATAGCACGGAAGCATTGCTTGCTCTGCGTGATTCAGATGAGGTCTACACCATTGAATCCTCTTTCTCGGAAAGTACTGCAGTCATGAACGGTGGACGCGCACCCTTTAATGACATTCGGGTTCGCCAAGCAGCAACTTTTGCCATGCCAAAAGAGGCATACCTGACCCTTATCGACGGTGGAATAACCACTTCGGCTGACTCAGTGTTCAACCCCGATCAGGCATACAACAACACTGATGTCGTCCAGATAACTGACATGCCTGACCTAGCAGCGCCACTAATTGAAAGTTATTGTCAAGACGTCCCCGACTCTTGTACCGATGGCAAGGTTAACTTCGAGCTGCAACAAATCGGCCCGTCCGTGCTCAAGTCCCGCATTTCGGACCTGCTCATCGACGCATACGAGGACTACTTCAACGTCACGGTTGAAGAGCTGCTTGCCGACGCATTCAACGTGCAGCTAGCGCTTGGCCAGTACGACATGGCGGTAGCTAGCGCATTCGGACTTCCAGAGCCGGGCCTCGATGCAGTCTATTTTTTGTGCCGTTTCATTAGTTTGATCTCCTTGAACGTGATGCAGCATTGTGACGAAGAGCGTGACGAGCTGATTTATGCGATTTGGGCATCTACTGATCCTGATGAGCGAGCTGAGATGTGGAAACGAGTGCAAGAGATCAACCATGACTCATACAGCGTCGTCTATCTAGCTCATGAGGTATCTACGGTCGCGGCTCGCAACAATGTTCACAACGTGTGTGGCCTCACTACACCGTTCAGGAACGAAGCGCTTATGTGCAACAACTGGGCGGTTGCCATACCACTTCAGGCCTGGCTCAGCTGACAAAGCCCCCGCCACAAGGTGCGACTAAGTTAGCTAAGCGCAATAAAGGTTTGGGGGAAATACATGCTGAAACACATGCCAAAACTAGGAAAAAGCGCGCAATTAATAGCCGCGCTATTAACGACGACATTGCTAGCAGCAACTTGCGGAAGTAATGATTCAACTGACGATTCAATTAACGACGACATCTCCAGCAGCAACCAATCCTCAAATAACGACACTGCCGACAACGACACTGCCGACGACAACGGCGGCGAACAGTTGCTCGTAACCGCCGACGTCTCGGACGACCCAAGCCAAACCAGCGATGGTCCCCAACGAGGTGGCACCCTGCGAGTTGCGCTCGAAGGAGAAACCGACGTCCTAAGCCCCTATGCGGGCAGCTTCGCAGTGTCGGCATACATCACAACTCATCCAGTCATGGAACCCCTGGCGTACTGGAGCGCCGAAGGCGACTGGGTGCCCCACCTTGCCAAATCCTTCACCAAAGTCGACAACCAAACCTGGCAAATGGAACTCCATGAAGGCGTCACCTTCCATGACGGCTCAGACCTCGACGCCAGAGACGTCATCGCCACTTTTGAAGCTCAACTAGCAGACCCGATCACCTCGCTCGCGCTGCGCCCGATCTTCCCAGATACAGGCGCAATCGAAAGGATCGACAACTTCAGCGTTCAGTTCAATCTCGCGGTTGAAATCGCACGCTTCCCAAGGATCATCTCAAGTCAGCTCGGCATGGTCGTCCCAGCCGAGTTCGTCGCCGCCTCAGCCGAAGACCCCAGCTTGAATCAGACCCCAATTGGCACCGGCCCGTTCATGATTGAAAGCCGTGTCCAAGATGAGGTAACCGTGCTGGTGCGCAACCCGAACTACTGGGCAGCCGACAGCGTCGACGTCTACCTCGACCGCATTGAGCTTTACCCAATCACCGACGGACTGATCGCCGTTGAGCGCCTCGCCGGAGGCGACATCGATCTGCTCGTCACCGAAAACCCCGAAGCAACCCTCGCAGCTCGTGACGCCAGCGGCGTATACACCATCGAAAACACCGGCCTCGATGAGCGTTTTGTCATTTTCAA
>JAAXHB010000186.1 GCA_012271125.1 Actinomycetota bacterium
GCCTTGTCGAGATCTCCCCCACCAATGGATTCGATCATCTCATCGGCGATAGGTAGCGCGGTGGTGAGGTAGCGGGAAAATATCGCGGTGGCGGCTTCGGAGTCGGGGCGTTCGATCTTTATCTTGACGTCGAGACGTCCGGGGCGAAGGATTGCCGGGTCGATCAGGTCTTCTCGGTTTGAGGCACCGATGACGATGACATTGCGCAGTGTTTCGACGCCGTCGATTTCAGCCAAGAGTTGTGGCACGATGGTTGATTCGATGTCGGAGCTGATGCCAGAGCCGCGGATGCGGAAAAGCGATTCCATCTCGTCGAAGAAAACGATGACCGGCCAGCCTTGTTCGCTTTTTTCACGGGCTCGTTGGAAGATTTGGCGGATTTGGCGTTCGGTTTCGCCGACGTATTTGTTGAGCAGCTCGGGGCCTTTGATATTGAGGAAGTAGCTGCGGGCTTTTGAGTCGCCGGTTAGTTCCGACACTCGGAAGGTCAAGCTGTTGGCGACGGCTTTGGCGATGAGGGTTTTGCCGCATCCCGGCGGGCCGTATAGCAGAACGCCTTTGGGTGCGGGCAGGTGATAGTCCGAGAAGAGTCCTTGGTGAACGAAGGGCAACTCAACGGCATCGGTGATTTGTTCGATTTGGTCATCGAGGCCGCCGACGTCGGCGTAGGTGACATCGGGGATTTCTTCGAGAATTAGTTCTTCGACTTCAGGGCGGGGTAGGCGTTCGATGATCAGTGCCGACGAGGCATCGAGCAGCACATGGTCACCGCTGCGTAGTGGGCCGTCTAAAACGGCGGCGCTTAGATCGACGACGCGTTCTTCGTCGGCTCGGCCGGTAATTACGGCTCGGGTGCTGTCAGAGAGCCGTTCCTTGACTGTGACGACTTCGCCTGTGCGGTCTGGGCGGCGTGCCATGATCACGCTGAAGGATTCGTTGAGGACGACTTCTTCGCCGACTTTTAGGTCTTCGACTTCTTCTGAACGGATTGCGACTCGCATTTTGCGTCCCGCGACTCGCACATCGACGGTGTCGTCGTCGTTTAGTTCTAAGACGGTGCCATAGCCGCTTGGCGGGGAGGTGAGGCGTTTGACCTCTTCACGTAGTGCCACGATGCTGTCTCTGGCTTCGCGGAGTTTGGTATCAAGGAGGGTGTTTTGTGAAGCGGCCTGGGTGAGCTGGCTTTTAGTTTCAACAAGGCGCTTTTCGAGCTGTCGCTGGCGTTTGGGAGCTTCGGCGGCTTGACGGCGTAACACCTCTAGCTCACGCTGTAGCTCAGCTATCTGTGAGGAGAGGTCGTTGGCTGCTTGCGAAACTTTGTCGCTCTTATTCGTCACAATTCCTACGACCCCGAACCATTGAGGTGCCAAGGCTAGCGGGATAGCAGAGTGGGAATAGGAGAATTGAGTGGCATGCAAGCGGGATAGGAACGGCAGATGCAAGGTGGACGAGAGAAAAATAGAGATAGATGAGATAGTTGCTGAAGATGTATAATGACAGCGATGAAAGTCTGGATTGATCAGGACTTGTGCACCGGTGACGGTCTGTGCGAAGAAATCGCACCGGACGTGTTCACGCTGCTTGATGACGGCCTTGCCTATGTGAAAGAAGGCGACAAGGTATTCGCTGAGCCCGGCGGCCCCGAAGGGTTGGCTGTGGTGCCTGACGGTCAAGAAGAGATCACCATCGAGTCTGCTGAAGAGTGCCCTGGAGAGTGCATCTTTATAGAGATCTAGCGACAGTCCGGGACTTCTACCGGAGTCGTTAAGTCAGCACCAGCTAGTAGCTCAACTAATTCGTCACCTCTCGTGGCGTAAACGGTGTGGCTGTCTGGGCGGCGAGTCTGCCCCCAGACAACACCAATCACATGCCCTGGCGATGACTCCCCTGCTGGCGTGTTTGTTTCCTCTACTCCCTTAGCTGCCCCCCCTACTCCCCCATCGACGGCTTGTGTGTTCAGCACTAATAAGGCTGCGCCGGAGTGTCCTTGTTCGATTTCGGCTGCTAACAGCCAGGCTCGACGCTCTACCCGCTCGTCGCCTCCTTCAAGAAAGGTGCGCACCACTACTGGACGGTCAATGCGAAACGGGGTCGGTGCTGGCACAAATCCGTCATGAACATTGCCGGACCATCCCATCACCGCTCCGAGAGTGCCGTCAGGACTTGTTCCTCCCAAGCTGAAAGGCGCAAGGCTCGCGCCGGCAATGCGGACAATGGCGAGATCGTTCACTGCGTCAAAGGCGACGATGGTGCCTTTGAACTCTTGTTTGTCGTTGGTTACAACGGTGATGTCGTCGATGCCGTAGAGCACGTGTCCGTTAGTGGCTATGTAGTTGCCATCGTGTATGGCAAAGCCTGTGCCTTCACGACTGCGTCCGCAAGCACGGCCGTGTAGGGCAACAGTCGACGACACCGCTTTTGCTAGTTGGTCGGGATCAATTGCGTGTTGTTCCGGGGCTAGTCCGGCGTCTGGTGGGTCGGATAAGGGCGGTCGGGTGGTGGTTGGTGGCAGAGTGGAACGTGGTCGGCGAGCAGTCGTCCGAGCAGTTGTTGGTGGGGTTGGGTCGGTGGTATTAAGTGGAACTGCCGTATCTGGCGTCGTGGGTGGAGCTTCAGTTGTTGATGTTGTCGTTGTTAGGTAGGCGGTTGGTTCTTGTGACGCAGGCAGGGACTGTGTTGAACAGGTTGCGCATACTGCGATTAGCAGTAACAGAAAAGCAGGTTTGGAATTCATTACTGGGCAGCCAAGAATGGGGCTGCTTTAGGTTGGGGTTAGTAGGCGGGCGCTGGTGAGGAATCCGGTGTGAGCCACCATGCGATGGTTGGGGCGCACTGCGGCGCCTTCGATGTACCAGCCTCGGTGCAGTACCTCAATCGTGTCGCACATGCCGAAAGGAGAATCCTCTAGTCGTTCTCGCAGCTGGGTGGCCTGGACGATGCTTGGCGTGTAGGCACAGAGGATTCCGCCCGGGCGCAAGGCTTCACAAGCCGGGCCGACTGCGTTCCAGGGTTCGGGGAGGTCGAGCACGATTCGGTCTATGCCGATTTCGTCGATGCCGTTATAGACGTCTCTTACTTCGGTGTGGAAACGTGCCGCGGTTTCGGGGTCGCAGTATTTGTTGACGTTGCTGACGGCGCGTTCTTGAAAATCTTCACGTTTTTCGTAGCCGATAACTGTTGCTCCGGCTCGCAGCAACGTCATCGACAGCGCTCCTGAGCCGACGCCAGCTTCAAGCACTCGGGCACCTGGTAAGATGTCGGCGGTCATGAGGATTGTTCCAAGGTCTTTGGGGTATATGACTTGAGCACCTCGAGGCATTTTCAACACGATTTCGCTGAGGGTTGGTCGTAGGGCGGTGAAATAAGAGCCCTTGTTTGTGCGGAGTTCGGTGCCTTCGGACTTGCCAATGATTTCGCTATGTGGGATCACGCCAGCGTGACAGTGAAAGTCCTTGTCGGTGGCGAGCTGAACCAGGTAGCGGCGCTTTTTGCGGTCAACTAGAAGTGCTGTTTCACCTTGTTCAAAAGGAATATGGGGTTCAAAAGGGGTATGGGTGTCATCAGTCACTATTTAGTTAAATTTAGTTGAAGTTAGTTGGGGTCGCTGAGCAGAAATTGGTTACTGGCAGAATTGGTTATGGGCACGGCGGAAGTGTGTAATTGACAACTTTTCGCCAGGGTTGAGCTTTACCTTGTAGGCACGAGTCGGTGTTATCGCTTTTGACAATGTCTTGAGGACGCTTGCGGCAATGGAAGTGCCGTAAATCCAAGCCCAGATGGGACGGCCGCCGGCGAGTGCCCTGCGTCGAGCGGTTTTAAACAGTCGACCGATTAGTGGGCTGCCGATAAGGGCAAGGACTTTCATGCGCGAGTTGGGCGGAGAAGTGTCTGGAGGTGTCAAACTAAAGTCGGCGGACTTCAACGATTGTTGAACGCAACCTGCCGGCTCGTCGACCTACTAGATAAGCAAGGCCTGCCATTGCCAAGGCTGCCGCGCCTACGCCATAGCCGAGCTTTGCCAAAACGCCGGCTTCGTCTAGGTCGCCTTGCAATTCTGAGAGAGCTTGGCGAAGATCGTCTCTGGTGATCTTTTCGGTGGCGTTCTTTGACTTTGCTTTCTTGGACATGGCAGCTACTTGGCTTTAGATGAGCTGATGCGGCTTATTAGCAGTAGCGCGATGATGAGCAGTGCGCCTATTGCAGCCACATAGGGTGCCCAGGAAAGGTTGCCTGTGAACATTGTGCCTGTTTCGGTTTGTAGGGCTCGCAGCATTGCCATCAGCAACAAGACGATTCCGACGATCAATCCGAAGCTGCCAAGCAGTCCTAGGCCTAGCCAACGTGGAAGGCTCTTTAGGGGGTCGAGAAGCTCCTGTTTGGCGTAGCTCTTCAACAGGTCAAATAGCTCGCTGGGGTCGAGTTTTTTGCCAGTGCTGTTGGAGCTCTTGGCTTTCTTAAAAAGTGTCTTAAACATTTGCTATAACGCTAGAGGCACTAACGCTTTGCTGCTATCGGGAAAGCATTAGGAGTCAAACTCCAGGCGCGCCCTGTGAGGATGCAGTAGTGAGTCGTCAGCAGATGGCCCGTAAGGGTGACCTGCCACCGATGTCAACAGCGTCCGTTGCAATACGTTGCATAGCCCCAGCACAAGGCTGATGTCTTCTTGGTTGGCGATCATCGCAAACGACAAGACATCACCGTTAGGTGACTTAGCGATACCACCCAAAGCAGTGACGTCGTTGAGCGTGCCGGTTTTGGCTCGCAACTCAAGCGGGCGTGATTCGCTGGTTTCGGCTCGACAATTTCGCAATGTTCCAGTTGACCCAGGGATTGCCAAAGCCTCAGACAACGCAGAGTCCGCACCTGCGGTTCGCAGGGTTTCGGCTATGACTCGACATGTGGAACGATTCAAAGTTGACAAGCCTGAGCCGTCAACGACTGTGAGAGTTTGGGTGGGAGTCACGTCAGCGACGTTTTGAATAAGCGCCTCGAGAGCGAAGGTGGCTTGGGTGCGCTCGGTGCCGATTTCGGACAGGTAACCGATTTCCTTGAGAAGCATTTCAGCGGTGGTGTTGTCGGATTGAGTCAGCATGCGCATGACGATTTGAGACAGTGGCGGAGATTCGACCGATGCCAGGGTGACCGTCAGCAAATCGTCGGGAGCTTCACCGGCACCGGCCTCGCTGCGGACTGTGACGCCGCGTTCGCCTAGCAAGTCGGCGAATAATTCCGCAGCGGAGATGGCTGGGTTGTCGGCTCTGTCGTTTTCGTAGCGAAGTTCGGCTGAGGCGGAGTCGGCAAAATCGTCGAAACCGTCGTTAACAAGCAGTGCAGAAAGTGGCCCTGCCTGATTGCCGTCTATGTAGGAGTCCTTCCAGACCTGTTCGTCGCCGTGGTAATGGTCGGCATAGTCA
>JAAXHB010000187.1 GCA_012271125.1 Actinomycetota bacterium
CGGTTACGGCGGCGTTTGATTTTGCGGGTGGGGGGTTTGGGTATGCGCCGACCGAGATGATTCAGTATGAGTTGAATCGGACTCGATTGTTGGTGCGGCCAAGCGGGACTGAGCCGAAGATCAAGGTGTATGCCGAGACGCATGCTGAGGTGGGGGGCGAGGATTTGGAGAAGGTGCGTTCGTTGTGTCGGGTGAAGGTGGATGACATCGTGGATGAGTTTGTGGACGTGCATTTGGCGACGTTGAAATTGGGGGAGGGTCTGGCGTGAGAGGTTGTTGTGAGGAGGTGGGCATGAGGCTGGCGGGGATTGAGACGTTTGCGGTGGCACCGCCTGGTGGGATTGGTGGGAGCTATTGGCTGCTGGTTCGGGTTAGCACCGATGATGGGATTAGTGGTGTGGGTGAGTGTTATGGGATTCCGTTTGCGCCGCCGGTGGCGCAGGCGATGGTTGTGGATGTGTTTGAGCGGTATTTGTTGGGTGAGGCAGCTACGGATGTGGAGACGATGTTTCGGCGGGTGTATTCGGCAGGGTTTACGCAGCGACCTGATCCGACCTTGATGAGTGTGTTTTCTGGTAGCGAGATCGCCGTTTGGGACATTTTGGGCAAGGCGCGGGGTGTGCCGGTGTATGACCTTTTGGGTGGGGCGTTTCATGAGCGGCTGAGGACGTATACGTACTTGTATCCACGACACGTTCATGAGGTGGGTGGAGTTCATCAAGTGGATGGGGAAGGGGATCCGTATCACGAGCCGGGGGCGGCGGCGCAGAGGGCTGCTGAGTATGTGGCACAGGGTTGGACGGCGGTTAAGCAGGATCCGGTTGGGCCTTACAGCTTTCAAGGGGGAAGGGAGCTGTCGCTATATGAGTTGGATCGTGCGGAGCGAAATGTTGCGGCGATTCGTGAGGTTGTAGGCGATAGGGCGGACATTTTGTTGGGAACGCATGGGCAGATGACGACGTCTGCGGCGATTCGCCTTGCTAAGCAAGTTGAGGCATATGACCCGCTTTGGTATGAGGAGCCGGTACCGCCTGATCAGTTGGGGTCTTTGCAACGGGTTGTTGAGGCGACTTCGATACCGGTGGCAACTGGTGAGAGGCTTACGACTCGGTGGGAGTTTCGTGACGCTTTGGAGGCAGGGGTTTCGGTGGTGCAACCAGATGTGGGACGTTCGGGTGGGATTTGGGAGACGAAAAAGATTGCGGGTTTGGCTGAGCTGTATAACGCACAGATTGCGCCGCATATTTATTGCGGGCCTGTAGCACATGCGGCGGCGGCACATGTGGGGTTTAGTTCGCCGAACTTCTTGATCTTGGAGACGATTCAGACGCCTTTTCATGCGCGGATCGTGAAGGAACCGTTGGTGTGGGAGGAAGGGTACTTGTTGGCACCGGATACGCCGGGGTTGGGGATTGAGTTAGATGATGAGGTGGTTGCGGCACATCGGGCACCAGATGATTCGCCTTTGCATTTGGAGATGAGTCAGGTGCCGTTGAGCTCCAATAACTCAGCGACTTGATGAGTTAGGCGGTTAGGAAGACGGCAACTTGAGCGTTTTTGTCGGAATCTGAAGGGTCGGCGTCGGCGTAAACCTGTACGCGCACATAGGAAAGTTGCTTGATGCGATTTTCGGCGACGAGGTTGTCGAGAGTTGTGGCGAAAGACAGGTCTGTGAAGTGGGCTTCATTGATGCCGAGGACGCATAAGGCATCGGGTTTGGTTAGTTGAAGTAGTCGGGACAGCACATCAGTGCCGAGATGGCCATGTGTGAAAGTGCCTGCGCTTATTAGTCCGCCGTAAGTGGCGGGGGTGGTGATTGGTTCTGAGAGGTTTGCCTCGAGAAGGTTGCGATAGACGGGTG
>JAAXHB010000188.1 GCA_012271125.1 Actinomycetota bacterium
GTTTGGTGGCGGCGATGGCGGGGAGGATGTCGCTGCGGGTGAGCACGGGGATGTTTTGGGCGTGAGCGGCGGCGACTTCGACGTTGCGGTTTGAGATGGCGGTGGAAACGACGAGCATTTCGGCTGAGCCGAGGTTGGCGGGGTCGTGACCGATGGTGACTTCGACGCCTTGGGCGCGGAGACGCTCGACGATGGGGCTGTCACGCAGGTCGGAGCCGGTGACAAGGTGGCCCATGGAGGTGAGCACCGAAGCGATGGCGTTCATGCCGGCACCGCCGGCACCAACGACATGCACTTTGCGAGGGTTGATTAAGTCAAGTGTCATGAGTCGCTTGGCTCAGGTGGGCGTGAAACAGGGATGCGGTAATGGGCGTGTTTTTCGAGCAGGTCAACGACGGCTGCGGCTGCAAATTCGTTACGGGAGTTTGCTTTTGCGTTGCTGCCCATTTCGGCGAGACGGCTTGGTGAGCTCAGCAGGGATTTGACGGTTGCTATGAGCTGTTGAGCGTCGAGGTCTTCATCGGCGATTACGACTGCTGCCCCCTGGTCTTCCAAGGCCTTGGCATTGGCGCTTTGATGGTCGCGGGGTGCGTTGGGAAGCGGAACTAGAACGGATGGCACGCCGGCGGCGGCGAGTTCGGCTACAGAAGTGGCACCGGCACGGCAGATGATCAGATCAGAGGCGGCGTAGACGCTTGCCATGTCTGTTTCATATGCGACCAGGTCAAACGAGCAGCGGGTTAGGCGGTTGTGGAGCTTTGCTTTCATTTCTTCATGGTCGCGTTTGCCTGAGATGAGTCGGAAATGCCAGTCGGGGTGGTGATCTGGTGTGGATTCGAGCAAGGCATCTAGGGCAGCGTTGTTGATGCGTGCTGCTCCGAGGGAGCCGCCGAAGATTGTTACAAGCTTGATGTTGGGGTTGGTTATGTCGAGGGCTTGGCGGGCTTTGGCTCGGTCGGCGACACGGTCGATTTGAGCTACCGCGGGGCGGACAGGGTTGCCGGTGTGATGTTCTTTGGGCAGGCCGGTATTGGCGAAAGCAACCGCAGATGCTCTAGCAAAGGGGCTGACAAGGCGGTTGGCGGCACCGGCGACAGCGTTTTGTTCGGTAATAACAAGCGGGATGCCTTTAAGCAACGCGGCGATAGCGACAGGAGCTGAGGCATATCCACCTAAACCAAGCACTACTGCTGGACGAAGCTCTTTGAGCAGACGAAGGGACTTGCGAAAGGCTTTGAAGAGTCCAGTGATGGCTTCAAGGTTCGCTTTGGTCAGCTTGCGTCGGATGCCACGCCCTGGCAGGGTGGAAATTGGAAATCCTGCTTTTGGGACTAGTTCGGTTTCGATGCCGCGTTCGCTGCCAAGCCAGACAAGTTGATCGGTGCGCAAGCCACGGTTCAAGATTTCCTCCGCGACTACTAGGCCTGGCATTACGTGGCCTGCGGTGCCGCCGCCGGCGATGACTGCCCATACGCCGTCTTTGCTCGGCACTCGACTTCTTGGCCGATATGGAAGCCTCCAACGCTTTGGGGCTTTGAAGTTTTTCGGTAAGCGAGCGAGGTTGCGCAGTGGTCTGATTTGTGGACGGTGGATTCTGGGCCCTTCTTCTTCTTCTTTTTCAGGTTCTTGCTTGCCGTAAAGAAGGTCTTGGATTCTGGGGATACCCATCTGTTTGGCGGCGCGGCGAAACGGGGGCAGCTGCGAGATGGCATACCATTTGGCGAGTTTTTTCCAGTTCATCGGCATGTCTCGCTGCTCTTAAGACGTCGTTGGATGCGGGTCATCGGACTTGCCTTGAGACGTTGAGGACAATGCCGATAGCTGCCATTGTCACAATCATCGACGATCCCCCATAAGACAACAACGGCAAGGTCAAACCAACGACAGGCATCAGACCCGTCGTCATCGCCACATTGAGTATGACCTGGCACACGATCCAGGTTGTCGCCCCTGTCACCAATAGCGCGCCGAATCGATCCGGTGCTCCATAGATCACATATAAGGCGGCGATTGCGAAAGAGATAAACAGCGTCAAGACCAAAAGGCTGCCGACTAATCCGAACTCTTCGCCGACCACCGCAAGGATGAAGTCCGACATGGCGTGGGGCAGAAATCCCCATTTGAGGCGTCCCATGCCTGCGCCGACGCCGTCGATGCCGCCGGTGCCGATGGCAAACAGGGAGCGCAGGGACTGGTAGTTCGCGTCGAGGGGGTCGTCCCAGGGTGTTAGAAATGCCATGAGGCGTTCGCGGCGCCAGGTGAATAGCAGTGCGAGCAGCATTCCGAATGCGCCGATGCTGAGCAGGGCTGCGAGGGGTTTGAAGCGGATGCCGGCGTTCCAGAGCATTGCGAGCAGCATGGCAGCGATAACGATGCATGCGCCGAGGTGGGGTTGCAACATGATCAGGCTCATCAGGGTGAAGGTCATGACCACGATGGGTCCAAGTGTGACGCGCAGGTTGTCGATGGAGCGGTCGGAGCGGGACAGCATGTCGGCGACCCATAGCAGCAGGGCGATTTTGACGAACTCTGATGGTTGAACTGAGAGCGGGCCGATGCGTATCCAGCGTCCTGCGCCGTTGATTGTGCCGACTGTGCCTGGGATGGCGGTGAATGCGATGATTGCTACGCCGGCTGCCATGGCGTAGGGGGCGAGTTTGCGCCACTTGTGGTAGTCGACGCGGATTGCGACGATGAGTGCGACGGTGCCGACGGCCATGGCGACGATGTGGCGGGTGAACATTGACCAGGCAGATTGGGTGTTGGCGACGCTGGTGGCAGGGGTTGCGGTGAGGCTCATGATGACGCTGATGGCGAGCAGGGCGGCGGTGGTCATGGACAGCACGAGGTAACTGACGGTTCGCCGTCCGGCGGGGGCGGAACGACGAGGGGCGCGGGCTGTCTTTGGGCTGGCGGGGCGCGGGGGTGAGGTTGGGCTGCGGAAGTAGTAGCTGCGTGATGGGTGGGTGCTAACGGGCAGCTTTCGGGTGCTGCGGGTGACGCCGCTCGTTGTTGCCGTCATGTTGTTAAGTCCGTGACTAGTTGTTTGAAATGGTCGCCGCGTTCGGCGTAGTTGCTGTAGCTGTCAAAGGAGGCACATGCTGGTGAGAACAGTACGACTGAGCCTGGGGTAGCGGCTGCGTTTGCGAGATAGGTGGCATGGTGCAGATTTTGTGTTTTGACGGTAAGGCAGCGGTTTTCGAAGGCGTTGACTATGTCGTCGGCGGCTTCGCCAAATGCCAGCACTACCGGGGTTTGGTCGGATTGGCTGGCGAGCACTGACATGTCGAGTCCCTTGTTACGCCCGCCGGCTATCAAGATGGTCTGTGAGAAGTTCTTAAGTGCGGCCAGGGTGGCGTGTGGGGTGGTTGCTTTTGAGTCGTTGTAGTAGCGCACGCCCTTGTGGGTGTCGACTAGTTCAAGACGGTGAGGGCCTGGGTTGCAGGTCACCAGGGCTCTTTGAATGCCTTCAGGGTTAGCACCGGCTGCGGTGGCGACCGCAGCAATAGCTAGGGCGTTGTCGATGTCATGAACGAAATCACGACCCAGCTCGTCGAGACTGTATGAAGCTCCGTCGGGTCCGACGATGGAGTTGTCGTCTAGGTGCCAGTCGGTTGACGCGGACTGAGAAAACGTCCATAGGTGTTTCCAGTTGGAATCTTCACAGCGTGGAAAGTGATCCATAACAGTTGTGTCGGAGGCGTTAGCGATTGCGTATTTGCCGGAGTGGGCGAAGATTTTCGCTTTGGCATTTTCGTAGCTGTTGACGCTGCTGTGAACGTCGAGATGGTCGGGACCGAAGTTGAGCCAGCAGGCGACGTCGGGGGTGAAGCTTTGGCTGTGAGCTAGGCGAAACGACGACGCTTCAACCACGAAGACTTCGACGTCGGTGTTGTTGATGGCTTCAACAAGTGGGGTTTCGTTGTTGCCGGCTGCCATGGCGGCGATGCCTGATTCGTTTAAGGCGGCAGTGACGCCTTCGGTGACTGTGGTTTTGCCGCTGGTTCCAGTTATTGCCACCATGGGTCGGTTATCCCAGCTTTGAGCTAGGTCAAGTTCGCTGGCGATGTGGATTGTTGAGGGGATTATTGAGGGGATTATTGAGCCCATGTCAAAGATTGGGTGGGTTTCAGGCAGCCCGGGGGTGGGCACGAGGATGTCGGCTGAGTCGATCAGTTCTCGCAGGGTCATTTCTGAAGGGGCGATGTGTAGCCCAATGCCGAGTTCGTCTGCGGTTTCGGGCATTCCCATCGTGTCGTGGTCATCAAAAGCGGTCACTGAATGGCCGCGAGAGACCAGGGCTTTGGCGACGGCTTGGTTGGCGAGACCAAAGCCGGCGAGCAGGATTCGCGAGTTGTATCCGATGACGTTGCCGGTACTCATCCCTGAGATCGTCCCAGTAATTGTCTCAGTGTTTGCCCCAGTAATCGTCATGGCGTTGCTCGGGTAACTGCGTCGATGATGCCGCTGCTGACAGCGTCGCCATAGAAGAGGCCGATGCCGAGGGCAGTGCAAAAGCCTGACATGAGCCAGAGGCGAACGATGACTGTAGTTTCGGGCCAGCCTTTGAGTTCGAAGTGGTGATGTAGTGGTGCCATGCGAAAAACGCGGCGCTTGAAGCCGCGAAATGAGATGATTTGGATGATTACTGAGGCAGTTTCGAGCACGAAGACGCCGCCGATTACGCCTAGCAGGAGTTGCGTGTTGGTGGCGAGCGCGAGGGCGGCGAGGCCGCTGCCGATGGCGAGGGCACCGGTGTCGCCCATGAAGATTTGCGCGGGGGCGGCGTTCCACCAGAGGAATCCGATGATGCCGCCTGCCATGGCTGCTGCTACGACTGCGAGATCGAGGGCGTGGGTGACTTGGTATGACGCGAAGTGGTCGAATTGCCAGAAGCCGATGATCATGAAAGCGGCGTAGCCGAGGCCGCCTGCGCCCGCGGCGAGGCCGTCGAGGCCGTCGGTGAGGTT